>JAFUIT010000008.1 GCA_017468345.1 Clostridia bacterium | reverse complement strand
TCGTCGCCGTAGCCGTAACCCGTCGTCGGATTGAAGTGGCGAAGTGCAATCGAGTGTTTATTGAATGCCTTTAACACTTTTTCTTGGTTATATTCGCTAATTTCATCCGCCAAAGCAAATTGCTTCGTCAGCTGTTGCTCACTCTTTTTTATCAGTTCTTCTACCGTCATTTTTCTATATTCTCCATCATCGTATTATGTCAGACATAGGTATTATGTCACGCATACTACCCGTTATTTTAACAGTTCGCAAACCTTTTCAACCGTTGCCTCGTCAGGCGTAAGATAGGTATGATTTTGCATACGTTTAAAGAAGGTTTGCTGGCGTTTTGCGTACTTTCGCGTGTTATTCTTCACGATTTCCTTCATTTCTTCTTTTGTCATGCCAAGCCTAAGCCCTTCCGCAATCTCCTTATATCCTATGCCTTGCATACATTGCATTTCTTCCGTGATGCCTACGTTTAACAAGCCCTGCACTTCCTCTATCAAACCTTGTTCAAACATTTGATCCACGCGCAAATTGATACGGTTATACAGTTTATCGCGCGGATAATCGATAGAAACCGCGGCAAAATCAAAACGAGGAATCGGTTCGTCTTGTTGCAAGGATTTTGCCTTACCCGTTACATCGTAAATTTCCAAAGCGCGAATTACACGTTTCAAATCGTTATAATGCAACTTTTTCGCGCTTTCGGGGTCTTTTTCACATAAAATCGCATAGACCCTTTCCTTGCCTTCCGTTTCGGCAATTTTTTCGTATTTTTCACGCACTTCCGCACTCGCGCCTACGTTGCCGAACTGACTTTTATATAGCAAAGAATTGATATAAAAACCCGTTCCGCCGCAAATAATCGGGGTTTTCCCTTTCGCTAAAAGTTCTTCCAAAATCGGAAGCGCCATATTTTTATAATCGCTGACCGAAAAGCATTTATTCGCCTCCACCACGTCGATCATATGATGGGGAATACCTGCCCTTTCTTCTACGGTCGGCTTTGCCGTGCCGATATTCAGCCCTTTATAGACAAGCAACGAATCCGCGGAGATAATTTCACCGTTAAACGCTTTTGCGCAAGCCACGGAAAGAGAGGTTTTCCCCGACGCCGTCGCGCCGCAAATTACCAGAATCTTTGCCATTACACGATCCTCTTGAACATTTTTTCAAGTTCCGTACGGGGCATTTTTACAACGACGGGACGCCCATGCGGACATTTTAACCCCATATCCCCATCCATGAGCGCAAACAGCGCGTCAATCTCCTCGCGCGTAAGATCCATACCGCCTTTTACCGCCGCTTTACAAGCCGCCGAGGCCAGTTTATCCTTCAAAATATCCGTCAGGCGAATAGCGCGGTAGCCGTCGATATCATTAAGAATATCGCCAAAAAACGCCTTCAAATCGATATGCTGTAAATCCAAAGGAATGGCGTGAACGGCAAAATTTTCGCCGTTTTCTTCCAAATCAAAGCCCATTTCACGGATTTCCGAAATATGTTCGCGGATAAATTCCCGTTCAAATACGTTCAAAGACAATTCATACGGAATAAGCATCGGTTGCTGAACAACCTGACGGTTCGCCATTTGCTGTTTTAAACGGTTGAAGATCAAGCGTTCGTGCGCGGCATGTTGGTCAATGATATATATATCGTCTTTACATTCGTAAATCAGATAGGTATTAAACATTTTCCCCACGTATACGCAAGAAGAAACGTCGATACGGTTTTGCTTGTTTTTCTTATCCAACTCCTCCAACAAACGCTTATTTTCAGCAAATGAATCCAACGCCTCAACGTTTTCCTGCACGTGCGCAAAAGCGGGATCGTCCACCTGTAAAACGTTACGCTTGAAATACAAATCGGGGAAACGTTTATGCAGATCTTCCACCGTCTTTTTCGAGTTCTTACGGGGTTTATATACTTCGCCCGTCGGCTCGTAATCGGGAATATCCTCCATCGGAATAAACCCTTTTGCTGGCTGTTGCGCAGCTTTCTCCGTGTCCTCAAACGGAAGTTCTATCCCTTGCTTTTTCGCCGTAAAAGCAGGCGCGGAAACTTCCATTTCACGCTGTGCCTCCTCATAAGTAAGCGTTGTAATACCAAACACCGTTTGGCGTTTTGCGTCCGTATCGCTCGTACTCTTTTTCGGCTTATCGAACATAGACACATAGCCAAGCTTTTCCTGCGGTTTTTCTTGTACTTCTACAACGACCTGTTCCGCCGTTTTTACCGCGTCGTCCGCATAAACGGTTGACGAAGGCTGACGCACTACGTAATCAAGCGCCTTGGTTTGTCCGTCTAACACAGCGGAAATAACCGAATAAATGCAACCGTAGATAATTTTATTGTCGGCAAAACGTACGTCCGCTTTATTCGGATGTACGTTTACGTCTACGATTTCCGTCGGTACGTCGATATACAAAACGTAAAAGGGATACTGGCGTTTCATCATATAACTTGTATATGCGTTAGACAACGCCGACGAAACGGTCGCGTTTTGAATATATCTACCGTTTAAAAATACGCTTTGATAACTTTTGTTTGGTTTAAAAAAGTTTTGATTACCGATATAGCCGCGAATACGAATACCGTGCTTATCGGCGTCGATTTGATAACATTGCGCCAAAGTAGACGCGCCGTATACGCCTACAAGCGCCTCCTCCACGCCACCGCCGAACGACTGCAACTGCTTTTTACCGTTTACGTAATAAGTAAACGCGATTTCGGGACGGTTTAATATAAAACGCGATACAAAGTGCGTAATATCCGTTTCTTCCGCCTTATCGCTCTTTAAAAAGCCCAAACGCACGGGCGTATTGAAAAAGAGCATTTCCACGCACACGTCCGTACCCTTTTCGCCGGCTGCTTCGGTGATTTGACCCAACTCGCCCCCGTCGGAATGCAGCGAATAACACTTGCCCTCCTTCGTTTTTGAAGTAATGGTCATTTTTGACACTGCGGCGATAGACGCCACAGCCTCCCCACGGAAACCGAGCGTTACAATATTTTCCAAATCTTCCGCTTGGGCAATTTTACTGGTCGCATGGGGTAAAAATGCCGAATGCAGATCCTCGCGCTCGATACCGCAACCGTTGTCTACGACGCGGATTAGCTGTTTACCGCCCTGCTCGATGTAAATTTCAATTTCCGTCGCGCCTGCGTCGATCGAATTTTCTACCAGTTCCTTCACAACGGAATAGGGCCTGTCGACCACTTCTCCCGCCGCAATTCGATTGTAAACCTTTGCAGGCAAAATATTGATTTTAGGCATTATCTATCTCCGTCAATTTTATCTTTTAAATCGCCCAACAGCATAAACGCTTGCATCGGGGACATCGTATTGAGGTCGATTTCGGAAATGATTTTTTCCACTTCCGTCAAAGTCTTTTCTTCCAAAACTTCTTCTTCAACGACTTCCGTTTGGATTTTGCCCCTTGCGATATCATTCTTTTCAAGGGCTTTTAAAATACTCTTGGCGCGCGTCGTTACTTCCTTGGGCACGCCTGCAAGCGAGGCGACTTCAATACCGAAACTGCGATTTGCGCCCCCTCTTGCGATTTTACGCAAGAACACGACCGCCCCGTTAAATTCCTTTACCGTAACCTTATAATTTTTCACCCCTTCCAGCTTGTTTTCAAGCTCGGTAAGTTCGTGATAATGGGTAGAAAATAAAGTTTTCGCCCGAACGTGTTTTGCCAAAAATTCGATGACCGACCACGCGATGGAAAGCCCGTCGTAAGTACTTGTCCCACGACCGACTTCGTCCAAAATCAACAAGCTGTCCTTGGTTGCGTGTAACAAAATCGTTGCGACTTCCGTCATTTCCACCATAAAGGTACTCTGATCAAAAATTAGGTTATCGCTTGCGCCGACACGAGTAAAAATACGGTCCGTCAAAGGGATTTCCGCTGCTTTAGCAGGCACGAACGAACCGATATGCGCCATAATCACAATCAACGCGATTTGCCGCATATAGGTACTCTTACCCGCCATATTCGGCCCCGTAATGATCGCACAGCGGTTGTTTTCATTGTCAAGCAACGCGTCGTTCGGTACGAAACGCTCCTTGGAGATCGCTTCCACAACGGGATGACGCCCGTCGGAAACGGAAAGCGGTTTGCCGCTTTCTACAATCTTCGGACGCACGTATTTGCGTTCTTTTGCGACAGTCGCAAACGACGCCAAGCAATCGAGAAGCGCCACCGACGCGGAAACCGTCTTCAACTGCTCGATATGCGAACCGAGCACCTCCAAAAGCTGTTGATACAATTTATTTTCGATTTGTACGGCACGTTCGCCGCTGGTCAGTACTTTTTCCTCGAAAATCTTTAACTGATCGGTGATAAAACGTTCGCCCGTGGTCAAAGTTTGCTTGCGAATATATTCGGGCGGTACTTGATCCTTAAAGGAGTTAGATACCTCGATATAATAACCGAATACTTTGTTAAAGCCAACCTTTAACGTTTTAATGCCCGTACGTTCTCTTTCGTTATATTCGATTTCGCGCAAAATTTGCTCCGCGTCCCGTTTGATCGTACGAAGTTCGTCCAACTCCGCAAAAAATCCGTCGCGAATATACCCACCGTCCTTCATCGTTGCGGGCGCATCTTCTTTAATGGCATCCGTCAACAGGTCGGCAAGTTCGGACATATCCAAAAGTCCCGCGTCAATATCTTTGATGATTTGCGAGTTAAAGCCGGTCAGTTGAAATTTCAGCGAAGGCAAAGTATGCAAAGATTTACGCAGTGCAATACAATCCTTCGGGCCAAAATTGCCGTTGGAAATTTTACCCGCCAAACGCTCGATATCACTCATTTCACGCAACGTTTCGCTTACGCCAACGCGAACGACCGCCGAATTGTACAATTCCTCTACGCCGTCCAAACGGTAATTGATTTCTTTTTCTTCCTTCAACGGCGATAATATCATACGGGAAAGCAAACGCGCCCCCATGCCCGTCTTGGTCTTATCCAAAATCCATAAAAGCGAACCGTATTTCTTGTTTTCGGAATTATTTCTTACAAGTTCGAGATTTCGTACCGCATTGCCGTCCAAAGTCATAAAACGGTCGCGGTTGATGACTTTAATCGCGCTGATGTTGGCAAGAGAATGTTTTTGCGTTTCACGTAAATATTCGATGAGCGCACCCGACGCCGCAATCAAATTTTCTTTACCGCTGATCCCGTAAGC
The DNA here is from genome assembly GCA_017468345.1 of Clostridia bacterium. GTDB lineage: Bacteria > Bacillota > Clostridia > Christensenellales > Borkfalkiaceae > Scatosoma. The sequence goes on along the minus strand of JAFUIT010000008.1, from coordinate 7,539 downwards.
GGACAGCGTTTTTGCGCCCAACTGCTCCAAAAGGTTCTTTTCCGCGTGTTTTACGTTAAAAGCCCAAGGCATATAGCAGGAAAACGGCGGTAAAAGATTGTGACGAATTTCTTTGATTTCCTTGGTGAAGGGCAACATTTCGTCGTTACAGATCACCTCGGCAACGGAAAGCTTGATCAGATGTTCCACTGTTTCGTAAACGGCGGTATCTCCTAAAAATTCTTCCGTGAAAAATTCCCCCGTCGTAATATCCGTCCACGAAACGGCAACGCCGTCTTCGAACTTATACACGCAGGCGATATAATTGTTTTTGCTTTCATCCAGCATCGTTTCTTCCGTGAGCGTACCTGCCGAAACAATACGCACAACGTCTCGTTCGACAAGTCCTTTCCCCGGTTTGGGTTCGGAAAGCTGATCGCAAATCGCCACTTTTTCGCCAAGCGCGACGAGTTTTGCAATATATACGTCCGACGCATGGTAAGGTATACCGCACATCGGCGCGCGTTCCGCCAAGCCGCAATCCCTGCCCGTCAACGTTAAATCCAAAAGTTTGGACACCTTGACCGCATCATCGAAAAACATCTCGTAGAAATCCCCGAGACGGTAAAAAACTACGCAATCCTTGTGCTTTTCCTTTACCGAAAGATAATGCGTCATCATCTGTGAAAGTGCCATACAATACCTACCTTTATTTTCCTTCAACGATTTCCCCAAACAAGGAAATGCCGTTTGCTTTCGTAATTTTTACCTGCACGAGCTGTCCGATCAAGTCGTTGTCGCTTTTAAAATAGCCCATTCTACCGAACTCGTCCCGACCCATATACAATTCTTTTTTCGCGTCGTAGTCCTCGCAAAGGATCTCTACCGTTTTGCCGAGGTATTTTTCCGATTTGTTGCGGGTTAGCGAATTGACCAACTCCACCAAGCGCATAATGCGCTCCTTTTGTACGTTTTCGGGGATATGCCCTTCCATTTCCGCCGCTTTCGTGCCTTGGCGTTTCGAATAGACAAAGGTGAAAGCCGAGGCAAAATCCACCTCTTTTACAAGCGCCTCCGTTTGTAAATAGTCCTCCTCCGTTTCCCCGGGGAAACCGACGATAATATCCGTCGTTACCTCCGCTTCGGGCAAGTGGGATTTGAGCATCTTGATCTCGTCCAAATATTTCTCGCGCGTATATCGGCGGTTCATTGCCTTTAATACCGCGTTCGAGCCCGATTGTACGGGCAAATGCACAAGTCGGCATATTTTCCTATGCTTTTTCATAACCAAAACGACGTCTTCGTTGAAATCCTTAGGATGATTGGTCATAAAACGCAAACGAAAATCCCCATCGATCGAGGCAACCGCGTCCAACAGCTGCGCAAACGTCATTCCCGTCGAGCCGTCCGCCCCGTACGAGTTCACGTTTTGCCCCAAAAGCGTAATTTCCTTATATCCTTCCGCAACCAACGAACGGACTTCGTTGATAATGTTTTCGGGTTTTCTCGAACGTTCTCTGCCGCGCACGTAAGGTACGATACAGTAGGAGCAAAAGTTGTTGCAGCCGTACATAATATTTACCCAAGCGTTTGGATAACTGGTGCGGTACGCGTCCGTAAATTCGACGATATCCCCTTCCTTTTCACGGATTTCGATTACCTTTTTCTTTTGCGATTTTTTCAGCTTTATCAATCTGCCCAATTCTTCCAAATTCAACGTACCGAACATAATATCGATAAAGGGAAATTTCTTTTTCAATACGTCCGTTTTCCCTTTTTCTTGCGTCATACAGCCGCCGACTGCAATGAGAAGGTTGGGTTTTTCCTTTTTCAATTTCTTCAGCGCGCCGATATTGCCAAAAGCGTGATTTTCCGCATTTTCACGGATACAGCAAGTGTTGAAAACGATGATATCCGCCTGCTCTTTTTCAGACGTTTCCTCATACCCCAAACTACGGAGTATACCCGCTATTTTTTCCGATTCGTGGACGTTCATTTGACATCCGTATGTGACGATATGATATTTTTCCTGCATAAAAAATTCCGTTTTCTTCAATCGGACACTATGCCCGAGTATAATATTTCTTATATTATACTCCTTTTTTTGCTTTTTCGCAAGTCTTTGCGTGCTTATCCGAAAATTTTGCCGAATTTTTTCCTTTAACCATGATAAAAAACACAAAACGAGCGATACTGTTGACGATGAGAATTATTCGCAAATTGATTTGGATCATATTTATGCTGTTGTTAGGGCTGGGTTTGTTCGCGGTCGGGTATTACTTCGCCGCTACAAAAGACGCCCATTTGAACCCTGAAAAGTTGGTCTTTAACGAACAAAGCGTTACCGTTTACGACCGCTTTGACGCCCCCGTCAAAAACGTTTCCGCCTTTTTTACCCGTCAAACGGTAAAAATCGAAGATATCCCAAAGCAAACGCAGCTTGCTTTCGTCAGCGCCGAGGATAAACGGTTCTATGCCCATAACGGTTTTGATATAAAACGTATCGTAAAGGCGGCGTTAAACAACCTAAAAGCGCACTCTTTTAAGGAGGGCGCGTCCACCATTTCCCAACAGCTGATCAAAAATACCCACCTTTCCCAAGAAAAGACCATAAAACGCAAGCTGAAAGAATGGAAACTGACCCGCGCTTTGGAGCGTAAATATACGAAAAACGAAATTTTGGAAAAATACCTCAATACCATCTATTTCGGGCACAGCTGTTTCGGTATTCGCGCCGCGGCAGAATTTTATTTTGGCAAAACGCCGCAAGAGCTGACCTTGTCCGACTCCGCCATTTTAGCAGGTTTAGTCAAATCGCCAAACAATTACTCCCCCTTGAAAAATCCGCAAAATTGCAGTCATCGAAAAGCAATCGTACTCTCGCTCATGCAGTCAAACGGCGCAATTTCGGAGGCACAGCGAAAAAGCGCTTTAAACGAGGCTTTACCATCCCCTGAAAAACAAACTCACAGCAATCACAGTTATCTTTCTTTCGTCTTTGACGAGCTTGGAGAAATTGCCTCGCAACACAATTTACGCCTTGGCGGTCAAATTGTCATCCACACTGGGTTAGAGCCGAATATACAAGCAAGTTTGGACGAACTTTGCGAGAAGGATTTTGGGTGCGACAAGTCGGTCTTTATCGCCGACGCGCTGACGGGAAATTATAAGGCGTGCGTTTCTACCGTCGGCAATATAAAAAGATTGCCCGGTTCACTGATAAAGCCTCTGCTTGTTTACGCCCCTGCAATCGAGGAGAATATCCTCGTACCTGCTACCCCCATTTTAGATGAAAAAGTAAATTACGGGGGATACACGCCGGAAAATTACGATCGAAAATATCACGGCTACGTCAGCGCGCGTGAATGCGTATCTTCCAGTCTAAACGTTCCCGCCGTAAAAGTATTACAATCAGTCGGCGTCAAAAGGGCGGTTGGATATACTGAAAAGTTAGGCTTATCCATTCCACAAGAAGATTTGTCGCTCGCCCTTGCGCTTGGAGGTATGAAAAACGGCTTCCCCTTGCGCGATATCCTTTCCGCATATTCCGCCCTGCAAAACGGCGGAATATATACCTCTTACAATTTCATCACGGAAATTTTCATAAACGGCATCAAAGTATATCAGTCCAAACAAAAAAACACTCCCGTCTTTTCACAAGAGAGCGCATATTTGATGACGGACATGTTAAAAACCGCCGCAAAGGAAGGTACGGCGAAAAAATTGCGTTCCCTCCCCTTTGATATCGCCGCAAAAACGGGAACGGTCGGGACGGAACACGGCAACACCGACGCGTACGCATTATCCTATACGACGCGTGACGTCACGGCGGTATGGTTTGGAAATGCAGACAATTCCTTTATTCCGTATACAGGCGGCGGCGAGCCTTGCGGACTGTTATATGCTGTCAATGAGGCCTTAAACAAACAATATCAGGAAAAACATATCACTGTTGACTCCTTTACCAAGCCAAATGGAATCGTGGAAGTTTCCTTAGATAAAACCAGCTATTATGACACACATAATATGCTTTTATCGGACGAACAATCCCCCCTGACGCATCGCATAAACGAACTGTTTAAAAAATCGAATTTACCCACGAAAAAGTGTGATTTTTTCAGCAATCCAAGCATTTTGCCCCCCACTTTGAGTTTGACGAATAACCAAGTTATTATTGCTTTAAATCCCCACTCGCCAAAGTTCTATCAATACAAAATCGATCGGTATGATTATGCGACGCATACTACTGTTTACGACGGCCCGTATTTGGCTGAATTCATCGATGATACGGTAAGCGGAAATCAACGTTACGTTTATACCGTTACCCCCTATTATTGTGAAAACAAGGGCGTTTCCGTGACTCTACCTACCGTCAACACCGACTGTTTTCAGGATAAGATCATGGAAAAAGAATGGTGGCAATATTAAAACCCCGCGGTTTATGCCGCGGGGTTTCCCTACACTACTTTAAATTTTAATTTTTTCCACCGATTCAAACGCCTCTTGGATCAACCCTTCCACGTCAAGTTTCGCTTCCTCACGCAATATTTCGTCGAGTTTCGGACGAATTGCAGGGAAATCGGGTAAAAATACCGTACAGCAATCTTCAAACGGCAAAATGGAAGTTTCGTACGCGCCCATCTTTACCGAACGGTCGATGATTTCATTTTTATAAAAGCCCACAAGCGGACGAATCACGGGCAACTGTTACACCACCGAATTAGAAGAAGTCATACCTTCGATCGTTTGGCTGGCTACCTGCCCCAAACTTTCCCCCGTGATCAAGCATTGTGCGCCGATACGCAAAGCGTGACGCTCCGCAATGCGATACATAAAACGGCGAAGTAGCGTAATCATCAAATCCGCTTTACACTTTTCGTGGATTGCTTCCTGAATATGCGTTACTTTTACGGTATATAAATTCGTTCCGCAGGTATATTCGGATAAAATCTTCGCAAGATCGACCACTTTTTCCTTTGCCTGCATATTCGTATAAGGATAGCTGTGGAAATGCAAACAATCGATCTTCATTCCGCGTTTTGCCATCATATGCCCTGCTACCGGGCTGTCGATACCGCCCGAAAGCAACAGCAATCCCTTGCCTGCCGTACCGACCGGCATACCGTTCGCACCTTCGATAAATTCGCCAAATACCAGCGCTTTTCCGTTTTCTCGAATGTCTACGCGAATGGTAAAAGACGGATTGTGTACGTCTACTTTTAATCCGCCTTTGGCGTTATCGAGCAACAAACCGCCCAAAGTTTTGCTGATTTCAACCGAGGTTAAGGGATATTTTTTATCGCCACGGTGGGATTCCACCTTAAACGTCCCTTCCGTGCGCGCCTGCAATTTCGCCGCCTCGAAGATCGAATCCATATCCGAAGACGTTTCATATGCAAGACTGAGCGTATGAAGCCCGAATACCTTTTTCAATTTTTCGATGATTTCTTCCGTTTGATCCTCGGGAAAGTTTTGTACCAAATACCGACCGCTGTTTTTGATCAACTCTGCATCAAAGCCGTCAATAGCACGGCGCAAATTCGTTTCAAACGCGCGCTCGAAAAAACCTCTGTTTTTCCCTTTTAAATATATTTCCGAATAACGGATAATAATCACTTTTTCCATTTTGTTTCCTCTTATTTCATTTTCCTTGCAAGCTCGCGCCCGATTTCATTTAAAATCGCCGCCGCCTGCACGATCTCCTCTTTCGTCGTTTGCGGGGAAAAGCTAAGTCGCAGCACTCCGTCAGCCGTTTTTTCATCGTGTCCACACGCCAAAATCACTTTGCTGTATCGGTTTTTTGCATTGGAAGAACAAGCCGACCCCGTCCCCACGATCAACCCTTTATCGTTCGCCATGTGTAAAAGGATCTCGCCGCGTAAGCCCCGCGCCGCAACGCTTAATATGTACGGCGTGCCTTCTTTTGCCGAAAGGCGTGTATATACCTCTTTATCCAACAAATCCCAAAGCAGTTCGCGATATTCTTGTAACGTTGCAAAATCCTCTTTTAAGGTAGCAAATTTTTCTTCCGCGGCATATTGAAAGTGCATAATGCCGAATACGTTTTCCGTACCGCTTCTTCTGCCGCCTTCCTGACCGCCGCCGATAATATAGGGCGGTAATTGCAACGATTTGCGTTTGATCAATGCGCCAACCCCTTTCAGTCCGCCGATTTTATGCGCGCTGACCGAGTATAAATCAACGTCTTTACTCAACTTAAACGGAATTTTACCGTACGCTTGCACGCCGTCACAATGGAATATAACGCGCGGATTTTTTTGTTTCACGAGTTTTGCGATTCCGTTGATATCGTTGATCGCTCCGATCTCGTTATTCACGTGCATGACCGATACAAAACAAGTTTTTTCGTCGATCATATCAAGCAATGCTTGCACGTTGACGCGTCCGTCTTTTTCTAAAGGCGCAAACCGAGGTTCGGCTACGCCGCGCGTCTTTAACTCGTGAAAAGCCGCCGTAACCGCCGAATGTTCGCCAACGGTCGTTACTGCGTTTCCCCTTCTTGCAAAGGAAAAGATTGCTTGGTTGTCCGATTCCGTTCCACACGACGTAAAAATCAACTCGAACGCCGATTCGTCCGCTATCTTGGAAAGCAAAACGGAGCGCGCTTTTTTCAGCTCGCTCTGTAATGCAAACCCTTCCTTATACATACCCGAAGGGTTATAATATTTTTCCGTTACGTACGCGCTTGCACGTTCAAGCGCCTTTGCGGACGGCTTTGTCGTCGCCGCATTATCCAAATAAATCATGCTTGTTTTTGCTTTTTCTCCTGCATTACGTAATCACTTTCCAGCTTATTGCGCTTTGCAAATTTTAAAATGTTCATGAGCAATTCTTCACGGCATTCCAACACAAACAGTTTTTTGCCGTTATATTCCGCCAAAACGTACATAAAGAATTTTCCATCAGCCGCAACGTCGTTCGAAGTACAAAGCACTGTCTTGGTCGCAGGATCGCTACGGAAACGGTCGAAGGAAGGATTGTCTACGTCGCCAAACTGGATCATATCTTCACAGTCAACGCGCGCCACCAGTTTTCTTTTGTTGACGTTCATAACTTTGGAAATACGCAATTCGCCCGACACGAAACAGTAATCAAAGCTGACGTTGACGTTCATTTTCCAACGGCGCAGTAAAAACCACGCCAAGAAAAGCCATGCGCATATCAAACCCCAAGAAAGCCAACTTCCAAGCGACGTAATATCGATCGTGTAAAATCCGATGATGATCCATAAAATGCCCAACACCAAAAATACCACGGAAACTGCCGATATGATATTATATTTTTTCTTCTTTTTCTCCGAATTGTGCGCCAAAGCGCTTTCTTCGTAAAAAACGTCCATTTTATCCTCCTCGTTCGATTAAATTTCGAACATACCTTCGTATACCGTTTTTACGTTGCCGAGCAATTCGATATCCCCGTCGGAATGATAATTTACCGTTAAATCGCCGCCGCGAAGTTTTACCGTAACGTTGGTATCCTTTTCACAATACCCAGCCAATACAGCCGCAACGACCGCCGCGCACGCGCCTGTACCGCAAG
>JAFUIT010000134.1 GCA_017468345.1 Clostridia bacterium | reverse complement strand
CATCGCGCTCCGCCAAAATCTTTTGCACTTTTTTTACGTCGATTTCGTCGTTGTTTTGGTACAAAGCCGCAATAACGCCTGCGGTTTCCCCCGTCTGCGCGCAAACGGGAATAACACGCGTAATATCCCACATATCATTGCCAGCAACCGAAATACAACGCCCTGCAACCGTCAAATTTTTCACTCTTTCGCCATACAAAGTTCCGATCGGCAACTCAAAAGCGTAACCGCTTTCCAGCCAGCTTCCAAACAAGCCGACGCTGTCTTCAAAACGTTTTTTATCGTCCGTTTTCGCAATTTCGGTTACTCCGCAAAGCCGTCTGGTCATACGCACCTGCGGAATAGACGCAATCGTCGACAAGCCGTGTTTTGTGGACACGTCGCCTTTTTTCAAAAAATCCTGCAACAAGCTATCGTGTGAACGCACCGTAACGTCAGTAAGCTCCCTTGCGTCCAAGCCCACGAACGCGTTCTTTGCGCCCCCTTCGGCATACACGTAATCGCAACTGCCGTGCATGCGCAACTTGTATTCGCCGTCGACCGTTTCGTAATACCACGCCGCCAAGGCATTGCCCATTTCACTCAAAGCAGTCTTTTCCCCCGCGTAATCGCACAGCACCGCGTCCCCCGTGCAATCAACGAAGGATTTTGCCGTATAAATAAGCTTTGCCGTGCGCGTGGAAACGGTGATTCCCGCAATTTTATCCCCTTCCATTTTTACATCCGTAAGCATGCCGCCGTAGAGAATATCCACGCCTTCCGCAAGCAACTGCTTTTCCGCCAAAATCGCAAATACGTGCGGATTGTACTGCGTGCGATAACGGTGCGCAATACGCTCGTCCTTGCTCCCGTTCTCAAACCATTCGACGGGATATTCTTCTTCTGCACCGTATTTTATCGACAAACGGAGCAATTCTTCCGAAAGCCCGTAACAAAGTTGCGTGCCTTCGCCGTCGCAAAGGGGCAAGTAAATGGTAACCAGCCCCGCCGTCGCCAAGCCGCCCAGCATGTATGCGTTTTCAATCAAGAGCGTTTTTGCACCCGTACGCGCCGACGCCAACGCCGCCGCAATACCCGCAACGCCGCCGCCTACGCAAATCACGTCGTAATCGTTTCTGTATCCCATAATTTCACCTTAATCCTTCCATTCGTCCGCGAACGTTTTTATCGTGATATCCGAAACGTCTATTTTTTCCTTTGAGCGCAAGACAATCTCTGCACGGAACCCCTTTTCAATATCGATAAAGTTGTCGGAAAAGGTAACGTTGCGGTTGTTAGGGGTATCCACGAACAGCGTTCTTGCGTACTCATTCGCCAAAATCGAAACGAGGTAAACGAACTCTCCGTTTTCTTCCGTTTCAATCACTTCCGCACGTACATCCGTCTTCCAAGGATAATCCCAACCGTTCGGGAAAAACTTTGTCCCCAAAGATTGACCGTCTTCCGTAAGTAATCCCGCCGACGTATATACCGTGCCTTCACAAAATTGTACGGGTACTCTTTCCGCGCTGTGCGGCGGTATACATACGTTCATGCCGTCGCCGTCTAATCCGCCCCCGTCCAGCGTTTTGTTGATATACGTCATCACGCCTTTTAGTTCCTTATCCGTGTCGTTGATAACGCAAAGATAATAAGAGCCGTTTTCTTGAATAAAGTACAAACCGCAAGGCTCGTAGGCATGTTTTTGAAAATAATACGCCGGTTTTCTTTCCAGATAATAATCCACGACCGCCCACGTACCGCAGCCCCACGTATCGTTGTACATCCAGTTCATAAAACCGTTACATTCTCCCTTGCGGGAACGGGCGTACGCGATTTCCGCAGCCAAAATCTCCGCATGCGCGATCATGCTCTTACGGACAAATTTTTCCATCGTGGAAACGTCCCCGAAAAAACCTTCGGCGTAGCGTTTTTCTTTCATCAAAAACGTTTCTTTCGGATCGGGCAAATAGGGATTTTCTACAAAGTGATATTCCAAAATTTCGCTGTCCGTTTTCAACGCCTTTTTCGGGGCAAAACGCCGCAAACTACGCAATCTGGACGAACCAAGAGCCGTACATTCGGAAAGAAAATATCCTTTATTTTTCGCGATATATTCACGGAAATTCTTAAAATCTCCCGCATCCAAGCATTTTTGCATACAGGAATCGTGAGAATCCCCTGTTTTGGGATCCCACGTGTTGTCCGTCCAGCTGCTCGGGCTATCATAGATATAAGGGATATTCGGCGCAAGATGCGTCACAAAGCCGCGCAGAGTATACCGCAAAAGATCTAGGTTGCTACCCCACTCCAACACTTCGTTGCACCCACAAAACAGACACAGCGACGCATGCTTTCTAATGCGTTTTACCTGATATTCTGCTTCTTTTTTTACATTGTCAACAAAGTCTTGCTCAAAGGGAATTTCCGAACAAGCAAAGGCGAAATCCTGCCAAACCAAAATACCGTTTTCGTCGCAAAGATCGTAAAAATATTCCGTTTCATAGATACCGCCGCCCCACACGCGCAAAATGTTGTAATAGGCGTCCTTGGCAAAGCCAATCAGCTTTTCATACGTTTCCGCCGTTGCCGCGCCTAACGTTGCGCTGACGGGCACCCAGTTCGAACCCTTTGCAAAGATTACCGTGCCGTTCACTTCGATCATAAAATTGCTGCAATCCGTGCCCTGCGCCTTTTCCAATATACGTATCTCTTTTAACCCGACTTTCCCCGTTTTTTCTTCGATGCACTCACCGTCAAGCAGCAGCTCCACCTTATAAGGATACAAATTCGGCTCACCGTAGCCGTTGGGCCACCAAAGCTTGGGATTTTCAATTTTGCAATTCACCAAACGGCAATGTTGGGTAACGTGATATTCCGTAACCTTACCGTCCAACGTGATACGGAGCGCAAAATTTTTATCGGCGTAATACGCACCCCCTTTTTTATCCAGGGTAACGATAAAGGACACGTCCCCGTCGTTTGTAGTACGCAGCTGAATATCCCGCATGCGGTTTTCGTGCCCGCCCGTGATATAACAAGGCAACCAAATCCCCATCGTCGGACAGCAAGGCGCCCAATCCCAACCGAATTGACATTGCGCTTTACGCAGCATCAAACGTCCGTTGCTAAACAGAGTACGATATTTACTTTGATGTTCCCTGCCGTAGCGCGCCGCCGAAAATATCTTGACGGTAAGTTCGTTGTCCTTTTCCTTTATGTATTCCTTTATATCATAATCGTAACGCAAAAACATATTCTCGGTTTTGCCGAGCAATTTCCCGTTTAACGTAATTTCCGAAATCGTATCAATGCCTTTAAACGTGAGAATAATCCGTTGCTGCTTATACAGCGTTTCAGGGATATCAAAGCGGCTGACATACGTCCAGTCACTGTCAAACACGTCGCCCATACGGCGGAGATTATCCCCGTACAGCGGATCGTCAATCAATCCGTTTACGTACAAATCGTTGAGCACGTCGCCCGGCACGTTTGCCGCAACGTCCGTGTATTTACTTCCCGATATTCGCCAATTCTTTAAGAGTACCTTTTCCATATTTTCCTACACACTGTTTTTATTATAACCGCCTTTGGCGGCATTGTCAATATTCTTTTTCTCCGCTAAAAGCGAACGGAAACCCCGCCCCTGTTTCTTCGACAGGGGCGTTTTCCGTCCTTGTTATTTGGGGTAAACCCAAACGTTGTTTTTTATTCGACCATCGATTTGAACACGGGAACACCGTTTACAACCGTCCACGAATCGCAAGTCGTCAGCCAAGTATTGATCGCTTTTGCATAAGAGCTTGCCGAATTGTTGTAGTAGGTCGCAAACATACCCATCTGCGCTTTCGACTGGAAGCGAATCAATTCCGCCCAACCGCTACCCAT
>JAFUIT010000133.1 GCA_017468345.1 Clostridia bacterium | reverse complement strand
TAAATGCCGTTGCGGTTGACTGCCGCCGCCACTTCGGCGGGTAAATTCCACAATACGCCCACAGCGTATTCCAAAATTTGATTGACGGTCGAGCGTACGCCGTCGCTTAAATCGGACGCGTGCACAGACGTGGAGCAGGGTTGATAATTTTCCGTCGAGCTACCCTCCGCCACCATCGTACCCAAAGGACTGATGGAAAGAGAGCCGATTTCGTTTTTGATACGCTCCGCCGTCAGTTCCCCGATCAGCAGTTTGTTGTCCGTCGCCAGCTTGTTGATGATATTTTTATCGATTTGTTTGCCGCCCACGTTGATCGCAATCCCCGCGATGATACCGTTTGCCGAAATGACCGCCGCGTTCGTCACGTTACCGCCGATATCCAAACAAAAGATGGGGTCGGTTTCACTGAGTATCGCGCCGCCGCCCAAAGCCGCCAAGTAGGGCTGTTCGACAAAACGCACCTTTCTCAAATCGCATTCTTCCATCAGCGCCGCGTATTCGGACAGCTGTACGTCGCTCAAACCGCAAGGAATACTCACCAAGATCAACGCGCGTTTCAACGCGCCTTTTTTAATGCCGATACGGGATAAAAATTCTTTCAGCATCACCGCCGCGATCTGTCTGTCCGCGATTTGGCCTTCCTTTACGGGGTATACGATTTTCGTATATTCCGCCGTTTTACCGATCAAGTTTTTCGCCGCTTTGCCGATCGCTTTGATCTCCTGCCCGTCCGCGTTTACCGCCACGCAGGACGGCTCGGCAAGCACGATACCGCTGTTGGTATCCGCGCGGTAAATTTTCGTCATGGACGATCCTAAATCGATTGCCAGTTTAATCATCGCAATCCCCCTTTATCTTTGTGATCATTTCTTGTACAAGTTCCACGGGAAAGCCCACTACGTTCGTATAACTCCCCTCTATTTTTTTCACCAAACCGCCGTCCTGAATACCGTAAGCGCCCGCCTTATCCATCGGCGAACCGCTTGCAATATATCCGCGTATCCATTCGTCGGACAAATCCTCAAAATATACGTCCGTCTTTTCCGCGCGAACGTCAAGGGATAATTCCTCCCCCTTTCTCACGGCAAAACATACCCCGGTAAACACTGCGTGTTTCTTTCCCGACAGCATTTTCAGCATATAAAAAGCGTCTTCTTCGTCCTTGGGTTTTCCCAGCACTTTTTCCTCAAATGCCACTACCGTGTCCGAGCCTATTACGGTTTTCCCCTCGTTTTCGGGGCGCAACGCCACCTCTTTCGCTTTCAAAGCCGCAAGCTGTAACACCAAATCCTTCGGCGAACTATACGCCACGTTTTCATCGGCAAGGGAAGGGATAATTTCAAACTTTTCTACAAGCTCCGCCAACAGTTCTTTGCGCCGCGGAGAGGCGCTTGCCAAAACAAATTGCATACTCATACGGAAAAATACGGAAAAGCCGCCCGTTCCCCTTTCGTGAGGAAAAAGGCGGCGTTTTTACTTGTTGTTACAGGATTTCCAAATTCTTTTTAAACGCTCTCTTGAATTCGGGATTCGCCGATTCCGCATCGCGGATCTCAAGCGCCGCATCCCCCGCAACGATCGTTTTCATGATAACCGAATCGCCCAAAACGTCGCAATTCAAACCGGTGACCATACCGCAGTGGGTGCGGTCCAAGCTTTCCGCTATACGCAACAGTACGCCCAGCTTTTTCACTGCGTCAAGGTCTTCTTCCGTTACGATACTCTTATACTTTTGCCATTCGACCATCGGTACGTCCTCTTGGTTGTGGCAACCCGCAACGAACGCCGCAAGGACAATTTCACGATGGGTCGCGCCGTAGATGGACGAATTGAGAATGGTATACCAACTGTGCTTTGCGTGTCCGTAATATTTCATACGCATACCGCAATCGTGCAAGCTCGCCGCGATCTTCAGCACTTTGAGGTACTGACGGGAGAACTTATGCAATACGCGAAGCTGTTTGAAAAGCTGAACGGACAGCTGGATCACGTGTTCGACGTGTTTCGTGTCGCAACCGTAATATTTCACCAAACGGTCAAGCGAATAGGACAAAACGTCGGAAATGGGTTTTTCCGTCGTGATGGGAAGGGCTTGGTTGACCATCAACCCTTCGCGAAGCCCACTGCCGCCGATCGTAAAGTTTTCGATATTCATGTAAGAAACAAACGACTTCACGATCGCCATCGCCGCGGGCATAATATCCGCACGCGCGGGAGAAAGACCTTTGATTTTCTTTCTTCTATCCACATCGAGCACTTTCAACATATCGTAAATGCCCGTGAAATCTTCCGTCGTCATCTTGTAATTGTGCGCCATATCCAAAGGATATTTTCTTACCAAACGGCTGATTTTGAACAAGTTTCTGAACGATCCGCCGACGCCGATCATTTGCGTTTCGGGATCGATTTCGTTAAGCCAAGAAATTTTCTTCAACTGCTCGGTGAAAAATTCTTCCACGTGCAAAGCCGCTTCTTCGGGCGTAGCATCGTTTACGAACAAGTCGGTAAGCGTTACCGCGCCGAAAGGCAAGGACGCATAACCAAGCACGTTACGTCTGTTGTAATAGATAATTTTCGTGCTGCCGCCGCCGATCTCCAAAATCAAGCCCTTGGGAATATCCATCGAGTTGATGACGCCGCGGTAAACGAGCAACGCTTCCTCCTCCTCGGACAATACGCGAATGGTGATGTTACAGCTGACTTGAATTTCGTCCAAGAACGAACGCTGATTTTTCGCACGGCGCACCGCCGCCGTACCTACCGCGATAATGCGGTCAACGTTGCTCGCGTCGCAAAGACGCTTGAACATTTTTAAAGTTTTGATCGTCTCCGCAATACGCTGAGGCTTTAAAAAGCCGTCCCTGTCCATATCCTGACCGAGACGGACGCTTTCCTTCAGTTCGTCTACCACCATGAAATGCCCTTCCGCGAACATATCCACGATCAGCAAACGGGCTGTATTCGAACCTAAATCAATGATACCAATTCTTTCCACTTTTTTACCTCTGTTTCGTATCAAAAGCCTTCTCATCAAAAAGGCTTTTGCTTGTTTCTCTTTATTGTTTTTCGTTGGAGCCTTTTGCGTTTTTTGCCGCTTTCGCCCCTTTCCCCATTATAATTTTTCCCATAGTTTATCACATAAAACCCGATTTGTAAAGACCCTTTTGGAAAATTTTTCTCCTTTTTTTGTTTTTCTCTTATTTTGTACAAAATAAGTCAAATTTTTCGTGCACTTTCACAAGAGCCTCCCCCTACCTTCCCTTTCCTAAAAAATATCCGTTGTGGTCGGAAAATGAAAAATTTTATCCTTCAAAAATCGCAACGGTTTCTCCCTTTTACGGAAATATTTAAACGAGCTTACATCAAAACGCCGAGAAAAGGTAAATTTTTCCTTACTCACCGCGTACACGGTATGCCCGTTTATAAAAACCCGCAGGCCTTTCCGCCTGCGGGTTTCCTCCGTTTTGTGATTATAATAACAGTTCGCGAAGCTCCTTAAAACCGTCGAATACGTACTCGGGTTTGGATAAAACGAATTCTTCTTCGTTTTCCGCATAGCCCACTTTCAGTAAAGCGCAATCCACGCCGTTTTCTTTCGCGCCTTCCGCGTCGTGAACTCGATCGCCCACCATCAAGCACTCGTCCGCGCCCGCGCCAAGCCGTTTCATCGCCTCCGCGATCACCGACGCTTTCGTGGGCAAACTGCCGTCGATTCCGCTGCCGACTTCCTCATCGAAATAGGGGGAAAATCCGAATTTTTCCGCAATTTTTTCCGCATAAATTGCAGGTTTCGAGGTTGCCATCGCCAACTTATACCCCGCCTCTTTCAAGGCTTTCAGCGTTTCAAGCGCCCCCTCGATCGGCGCGTTTTCCTGCCAGCCGACGACCGAATACCGTTCGCAGTACTTCGCCGTAGCGAGCTTTGCCGTTTTCTCGTCCAAACCGAAATAATTTTGGAAAGAATACATCAGCGAAGGGCCTATACACCGACGGAGTTGTTCCATCTTCGCCTCCTCCAAACCAAGCTGTTCCAAGGCATAGCGGATACACCCGTATATACCGGGATGCGAATAGGTCAACGTCCCGTCCAAATCAAATAAAAT
>JAFUIT010000132.1 GCA_017468345.1 Clostridia bacterium | reverse complement strand
TCTTTCAAGAACAAGCGTAATTTTTCACGCCCTTGCGCGATCTTCGTGCCGTTATAGCTGAAGAAAGAGCCGCTTTTTGCAATAATGTCATATTGCACGCCCATATCCATGATACAGCCTTCCTGCGAAATACCTTCGCCGAACACGATATCAAATTCAGCCTGACGGAACGGAGGAGCCAATTTATTTTTAACGACCTTCGCCTTCGTTCTGTTACCCATCGCGCCGTCCGCATCTTTCAACGTATCCATCTTACGGATATCCAAACGCATACTTGCGTAGAATTTCAAAGCTTTACCGCCGGGCGTCGTTTCGGGGTTGCCGAACATAATGCCCACTTTCTCACGAAGCTGGTTGATGAAAATAACGCAAGTTTTCGATTTGTTGACGATCGCCGTCAATTTTCTCAATGCTTGCGACATCAAACGCGCCTGCAAACCAACGTGCGTATCTCCCATATCCCCTTCAATTTCCGCTTTCGGAGTCAACGCCGCAACGGAGTCGATAACGATAATATCCACCGCGGAACTTCTAACCAACGCCTCGGTGATATCCAACGCCTGTTCGCCCGTATCCGGTTGCGATACGTACAATTCGTCCAAGCTTACGCCTAATTTTTTCGCATAAACGGGATCTAATGCGTGTTCAGCGTCGATAAACGCCGCAACGCCACCCATTTTTTGCGCCTCTGCGATTGCGTGCAATGCGACCGTCGTTTTACCTGAAGATTCAGGACCGTAAATTTCGATAATTCTGCCACGAGGGAAACCGCCGATCCCCAAAGCAAGATCCAACGTCAAGCATCCGCTGGGAATGACTTCGATTTCCGTCTGCCCCGCGTCTTCGCCAAGACGCATGATCGAGCCTTTACCGTACTGTTTTTCAATTTGCAACAATACGGCGTCTAACGCTTTCATTTTTTCCGTATTTTTTTCGTTTGCCATTTATATTTCTCCTAATTATTTTTTACAATTTAAATATCTTTCAACTGCTTGTACGCCAAGTACAAAGCGTAATTGATCGCTTTTTCCGTGATTTCCTGGCGATCGCCGTCAAAATGATAGCGGTAAACGCAAATTCTTTCCCGCGTCCCCACGGCAATATAGCACAGCCCGACGGGCAAACCCGAATCGTCTGTTTTCGGCCCTGCCAACCCCGTCGTTGCGACCGCGACTTCACAATCGCCCGTATTGAGTAGCCCGACCGCCATTTCATATGCCGTTTGCTCGGAAACTGCGCCAAAATCATGCAACGTTTTCGGCGATACCCCCAAACGCTTTATCTTGGCGTTTTCATTGTAAGTGTTCAAGCCCTCAAAATAGACTTCACTCGCTCCCGATACGGACACGATACGTTTTGCAAGCCCACCGCCGGTGAAAGATTCCGCAACGCTTATTCTTTTTCTACGCACCTTCAATAAAGCAACCAACTGTTCTTCCAAGGACACGTCATCTAAAGCGTAAATGCAGGAATCTAACGTTTCCACGAATTTATGGAGCAACTCGTCAACCAGCATTTTCGGGGCTGTTTCGTCATAGTAAATTTCAATAATATCCTCATCGTATTTGCGTACATGGTGGCAGGAAATTCGATTTTTATTATAGCTTTCCGCCTCAGAAAGCATACGCTTGACACATTCGATATTTGCCCCTACTGCGCGTACAACGAGTTTACCAAAACGCCCGTTCCCCGAACGAACATTTTCACGAACGTTTGCGTTATTCATCGCGATCTTATTGTTTGTCTTTTAACACATGTTTATTCTTTACCACATACGAAACAGCCGAGACAATAGTCAAAACCGTTGCCAAGAAGAAAAGAATAATACCGATCCACGCAAATACGCGCGCCGTCTTAAAGGAATATTCCAAAATGCCCGCCGACAAGAAAATAACGAAAATGGATACGTCCTGACAAGCCGTTTTATATTTGCCGAGTTTTTCAGCCGCCATGATCACACCGTTTGCCGCCGCAATTTGACGGAAGGCGCTGATGATCAATTCACGAGCCATAATAATACAAATACAAATGACCGTGATCACGTACATGGTCTGCGCAGACGATGCAAAAGGAATGAAAAATTCACCCATCGCCAACATCAAGATCATCGCTGTGGATACAAGCACTTTATCCGCGATCGGATCAAGGAATTTACCGAGGTTGGTCACAAGCCCACGCGAGCGTGCGATTTTACCGTCGATAAAATCGGTGAATGCCGCTACGGCAAAGATGATGCCTGCGATGCCGTAGGCAAAAGGAATGTCCAAGAAAAAAATCAGGACAAAAACGGGAATCATTAAAATTCTGGTCAAAGTAATTTTATTGGGTAAATTCATATCAAATTTCTCCTTCATAATCATTTGTATGTCCGTACAGATCGTAATGATCTGCGCTGTCCACCGTCACGTTGTAAAATTCGCCTTGCATGGCTTCCCCTGCGTAGAAATAGACCTTTCCGTCTATATCGGGCGCACTGAAATGCGCTCTGCCGACAAAACAGCCTTTCTCATAATCGATCCCATCGCAAAGCACCTCGATTTCCTTGCCGATATATTTGGAAAGAAGTTGACGGGATATTTCCGCCTGCGCCTCGTACAACGCGCGCACTCGGCGTTTTTTCGTTGCATGATGGATCTGCGGTTTCATCCGATACGCACCCGTATCGGGTTCGCGCGAATAGGCAAAAAATCCGCAGTTGATCAATTTTGCCTCCTGAATAAAGGCGAGCATCCCTTCAAATTCCTCCTCCGTTTCCGTGGGGAAACCGGAGATAAAAGTGGAGCGAATAGCAATACCGGGTATGCGTTCACGCAGTTTTTTAAACAGTGCCAAGTACCCTTCGCGCGTACCTTTGCGATTCATCAATTTTAACACTCGATTTTCCGAATGTTGCAAAGGAATATCCATATATTTGACAATTTTGGGATTGGTTGCGATTTCTTCAATCAATGCGTCCGTGATCACGTCGGGATAGCAGTACAACAAGCGAATTTTACGGATATTGTCTAAAGAGGAAAGCTGTTGCAACAGCGATACGAAACGGTTTTCACCGTACAAGTCCTCCCCGTATCGGGTAGTGTCTTGCGCTACGAGAATCAACTCCGCCGTGTCGCCCAACTCCTGCGCCTCGCGCAACAATTCTTCCATCGGATACGAACGGTACTTACCGCGGATTTTGGGAATTAAGCAATACGTACAATGGTTGTAGCAGCCGTCGGCAATTTTTAAATAGGCGTAATGTTCATCCGTTGTTAATACACGGCTTTGAATATATCCGTCCCGCCCCTTGCCTACGTAGTTTTGACGCTCGTTTTCAAGGTAAGATTTTTCCAACGCCTCAAAGATCTTTTCATAATCGTTGATCCCGAGAAAAACGTCCGCCTCTTGTAAGGGCAAATACAGCTCGTCGATGAATTTTTGCGGCAAACACCCCGTCACCACAAGTTTTTCCAATTTTCCGCCTTTATAATCAGCGCATTCGAGTATCGTTTCAATCGCTTCTTCCCGTGCCGACTGTAAAAAGGCGCAGGTATTGACGATGACGATTTGAGCCTTTTGCAAATCATCCGTCAAAGCATATCCTCTGTCTTTGATCAGCCCCAACAGTTTTTCCGAATCTACCCGATTTTTATCACATCCGAGGGATATCACCCCGAACAGTTTTTTCGATAACATTCGTTTATCCTTTTTCGTTTATTTTTAATTACAAAGGTCCGTATTTGCTTTCAAATTCTTCTTTCGTAATCAATACTTTTCGAGCCTTTGCACCGTCAAATGCGGAAATATATCCCATGTCTTCCATCCATTCGATAATTTTCCCTGCGCGGTTGTACCCTGCCGAGCACTTACGCTGGATCATGGAAATAGACGCACTGCCGCTTAAAATTACGTGGCGCAACGCTTCGATGCTCATCGGATCAATTTCACCCTTATCCCCCGAGGACGAATCGTCGCCGCTTGCACGGGTATTGTTGATATACGCCGTTGCTTCTTCGTCGTAATACGCCTCATTGTTCGCCTTGATAAAGTTGACGACTTTTTGAGAATCGCCGGGCGAAATGAACGCGCTTTGTACACGTACGGGCGTATTGATACCGGGCATGGAATAAAGGAAGTCCCCTTTGCCCAGCAATTTTTGCGCGCCCGACTGGTCGAGGATAACACGGGAGTCGACTTCCGACGCAACCGCAAACGCGATACGCGTGGAAAGGTTACTCTTGATAACGCCCGTAATAACGTCCGCGGAAGGACGCTGCGTTGCAACGATCAGGTGAATACCTGCCGCACGTGCTTTTTGCGTAAGGTTTTGAATTTTATCTTCAATATCCTTCTTCGCAGCAAGCATTAAGTCGGCAAGCTCGTCAATGATGATGACAATCTTCGGCAAACGCTGATTTTTTTCAAGCTGTTCGTTGTATTGATCGAGGTTGACCACGTATTTCCCTGCGCGGCTCATTTGTTCGAACAGCGTATAACGTCTGTTCATTTCCCCGATTGCCCAGTTCAAGCTTTGTACCGCCTTATTGACGTCTGTGATGATTTCGTTGATCATCAAATGAGGCAAGTTGTTATACAGTACAAATTCCGTCTTTTTCGGGTCGATCAAAATAAGACGCAATTCTTCAGGCGAATATTTATAGATCATACTAACGATCAATGCGCCGAGGAATACACTCTTACCCGAGCCGGACGAACCTGCAACCAGCAGGTGGATCATTTTGGAAATATCCCCGTAAATCTTCGCGTTTGCTACGTTTTTACCCATAGCGAACATCAACGATCCCGCAGGTGCATTGACAAACGTATTGCCCGAAAGCATACAGCCGAGCTGTACGAATTGTCTTTCTTTGTTCGGCACTTCGATACTGACAACGCCGTCTTCATAGTTAGGATAAATGTTTACCCCACTCGAATGCAGGCTGATCGCGATCGATTGATCGAGCGCTACAACCTTTCTGGGAGAAATACTTCTCGGCAGGGCGACGTTATATCTCGTAACCGTAGGTCCAAACGTAACCGACGCAATCGTCGCGCCCGTTACCTTGAAATCCTCCAAGGTTGCAATAATATCTTGCTTGGTTTGTTCCACTTCAATCTCGTTTGCCGACGGTTCGACGTCACGACAATCAAAATCATCTAACGGAACGCGTTTGTAAGGACGAATAACACGAGGTTTCGCAGGTTTTTGAGGTTCGGGCTCTTTCACGGGTTCAGCACGGGGCGGTTGAGGAATAGACGCTCCTCTATCCGTTACGCCAAGATAGCTCGCAGGCGTATTGTTCGACCCTCTGCCGCTGATATCGATTTCTTCCTCGCCGCGAGAAATACCGCGCGTCGGTTCTTCCGAACGCAACGCATACGGATCTTCTTCCGGCTCGTCAAAAATATCCAAACCTCTGCCGCCGCGTTCTTCGCGCTCTACGATCGGTTCTTCTCTTTCTTCCGCAAAACCGCGCACGTCAAAACGATCACGCGTTTCCGTCACTTCTTCTCTACCCAAAGATCTTTCAGATACGCTATCCTCTACCCTCGAAGACGAATCCTCAAACAAGCGAGGATTGGACGGCGAGAATAAATCCATATAATCATGCCGTTGATAGGGCTTGTCTTCTACTACGCTTTCTTCACCTCGGCCAAAACCGAACGTTTCCGTCGGTTTTTCGGGCTCCGGCTCTCTAAGTTCCTCCTCGAATGAAGGATAAGTTACCGGTTCTTGGCGAACGGGTTTTTCCTCCTCCAAATAAGACATCGGTTCGATATATTCTTCCTTCGGCTGCTGCGTATTATTCGCAGACGAAGGGTTGGAATACGACCCGTAGACAGGGCGTTTGGTTTCCGTTTCTTCATTGATGGAATTTTGATAAGATTCCGTATAAGAAGGAATATATTCGCCCGTCGGTTGAACGGGGTCGATCGGACGGTTATTCACGCCCGAATTGGGATCGAAAAGAAGATTTTTTCTAAAGTTTTCCGCAGGATTGCCCCCGAATAAAATTTCGCGGCTGTCTTGCGGCGTCCGAACGGGTTGTTCAGGTCGCTTTTGCATTTGTTCTACCTGACCAAACGGAGAATAGGAGGCAACTTTGCCGTTGTTTTGTTCTCCCATCACGATCTCACGCCCCGTCCCTCCGTTTTGCGTAGGCGGCATTTGACGCATCGGCGCGATCCCTTCATACGTGCCCTGTCTTACGTATTGCGGCGATATTGACTCGGTCGGTTGGGTAGGAGTTTCCGAAACGCTTTGTTGCGTTTGCTTTTGCTCTTTTATAGGTTTTTCTTTCTTAACCCTTGGATTTTTAATGAAATTGTATGCAAGATATGCAAAAAAGAGTCCAAACAGCGAAAATACAACGATTGCCCCTATGTTGGACATTACCGCGGACAAAGCGAACACGATTAAACCGCCCAACCATCCCGCAACGGTAGTATCGGGGAAAGTTTCGCCCGCCAAGAAACATTTTGCAAGATATCCGTCGCGCGCCCAGTTAAAAGTCAACGCCGTATGTAAAACCAAAGTAAAACAAATGACGCACAAGGCAACGCACGTACCGACCGCCCTATTTTTGACAAGGCGTTTTCCAATCAATCCCATAACGGAAAGATATACCACGCCCAATATCACCACGTATGCAAAATAACCGAAAATCCCCGTCAAAAAACTGTGCACAGCAACGCCGAAATCCCCAAAGATAAACGAACGCGTACACAGTATCAACGTTGCAAGAAGTGCAAACAACGCAAAGGTGGAACATAAACTTTCTTTGGTCACCAACAGCGATTCTTTTTTATTCTCTTTGTTTTTTGCTTGTTTTTGATGCTTCTTTGCCAAAAGTATTTCCTCCTGCTTATCCAAATAAGGCAACCGGCAAAACGAATACACGCTCCGCTTTTCAGCCGCCTTAGAGTATTCTTGTTTAATATACCTAAATATTATAACATTTTTTTTTAGTTTTTTCAATAGTTTGAATGCAAAAAAATGGGCGAAAAGGCGAGTTTTTTTCAACTCTTTTCCTTTTCGCCGATATTTTTCCGTCAATGCAATTCTTTTAACAAATATTGCGCCGTGAAATATATGTCGCCCGCGCCCAAAAACAGGACGACGTCGCCTTCCCTTACCGTAGTCTTTAACCAAGCCTTCAACGCGTACACGTTATGGGCGTATAGACAATTTCCCACCGTTTGCGCCAACCGTTCGGCACAGCCCTCCTCATCATATTTTTCCCTTGCGGGATAGGTTTTGTAAATCATCAAATTTTTAATGCCGCGTAATACCTCGCAGAACTCGTTTAACAGCAATTTTGTCCGCGAATAGGTATGCGGTTGAAATACGACGTATAAATTTTTCCGCGCAATCCCCTTTGCCGTGGATACCGTCGATAAAATTTCCCTTGGATGGTGCGCGTAATCACAAATAAACGCCGCGCCGCGATAACTGCCGATCTTTTCAAAACGCCGTTTCACCGCCGTAAAAGTTTCCAAGCCTTTGGCGATTTTATTCTCGTCGTATCCGCAGGAACGAATGGCGGAAAACGCCGCCAAAGCATTGTACACGTTACACCTGCCTATGGCGTTTAAACGAATACGGCAAATGGGCTTACCGTATTCCTCGACCGTAAACGAGTACCTTTCACCTACGGCGCGAAGATCGACCGCGCGATAATCCGCAAAAGGATTTTCAATGCCAAAGCTTGAAAAATCCCCTATGCTTTTACATTTTTTATCATCCGCGCATACAAACGCCGTTTTCGCCTCCGCACAATATTGTCGGAAACAATCGGTCAAATCCGCCTCACCGTCGTAACATTCCATATGGTCCTTATCAATATTCAACAGCACCGCAATGTCTTTATGGAGCTTTAATAAGTTTTTCTTATACTCACAAGCCTCCGTTAAAAAGATTTCGTTCCCTGTGGCATAATAATTTCCTAAAAGGCTGTCTTCTCCCCCGATATGGGCGGTAAACGGCACGTTTAAATAGGCAAGCGCATGCGCGCACATGGAAGTGCAAGTCGTTTTTCCGTGACTACCGGCAACCGCGAGTACGTTTGGAAATTCAGCGCAAACGATCGACAGCAAATCCATTCGCGAATACAACGTTTTTTTAAGACGTTGCGCCATCGATAATTCCTCGTGGGATATGGGAATTGCGTCCGTATAAATCACGGCATCCGCCTCGTGAAGTTCCTTACGCATACCGTTTGCTCCATAATAGATTTTTACCCCGCGCAAAGTCAAATTTTCCGTCTGTTCGCCGCGCGTTTCATCGCTTCCCGAAACAAAATAACCGCAATCGCAAAGGAATTTCGCCAACGCGCTCATACTGATCCCGCCGATTCCGATAAAATAGATTTTTTTCGCTTTATTCAACCCTTTTAAACGCATATAACATTTTTATTCTTTATAAGCGTTTTTTATGAATATTATAAGAAAAAGTTATATATTTTCCTGCTTACTACCCTGAATTTTACTTGCATTTGTAAATAAAAGGTGATATAATAATTAAAAATATTGATAGAAGTCGCAAAAATAATGCATTTTATCGATATATCGAACCGTGAAACGGTTTGCCAAAATGATTATCCTCATATCTGATTTATTCTTCCTCGAAAGGGCGTCTGCATAAAATGCGGCGCTCTTTCTCTTTACAAAAAAAGGCGACGTATGCACGTCGCCTTTTTTGACATCTGAAAATTATTTATCTTCGGAATTTTTACGCATAAAGAAGTCCACAAAGCGAGGACGGTGTTTTCTATCCGCCGCATCCCCTTCGGGAATGGGATCGTCCGGTTCAAAAGCCGATGCAGGTTTGATATACGAAGGCGTTTGCGCGGGATTTGCCGCCTGCCCCATATAACCGTTGTATTGAGGCTCGTTCATAGGTTGGGGCGTGTAAGCGCCTGCGGGTGCGGATCTATATTGTTCGCCGCCTTCTAAATTGTTATATGCGAAATCCAACTTCTTAGACAATACCGAAGCTTGGCGCAAAGCAGCATTTTGCATTTCCGTGCCAAATCCGTTTTGCGTACCACCAAACCCGGTCGCGATAATGACGATTTCCACTTCATCCGTCATATTTTCATCGATACATGCGCCAAAAATAACGTTTGCCGAATAATCGATTACGTCTTTGACGAGATTTGCCGCCGTGATTACTTCGTCCAAGGACAAATTCTTGCCGCCGATAACGTTCAAGATAACCGAACTTGCGCCCTCGATCGTTGTATTGAGCAAAGGACTGCATACTGCACAACGCACCGCGTCGTATATGCGTTTTTCCCCTTTCGCCACACCGATACCCATATGAGCCAAACCGCGGCCCTTTAAGGTCGTGCGAACGTCCGCAAAGTCAAGGTTTATCAAGGAAGGCTTTACAATCAGTTCCGCAATACCGCGGATACCTTGACGAAGTACCTCGTCCGCTACCTTCAAGGCTTCCGCAAACGAAGTACCTTTAGGAACGACTTGCGAAATTTTATCGTTGGGAATGGTAATCAGCGAGTCAACCGATTTTTTTAATTCTTCCACGCCGGTCAAAGCGTTGGTCATGCGCAATTTCGCCTCAAAGCCGAAGGGCAACGTAACCACCGCAACGGTCAAAATTTTCATTTCCTTGGCGATTTTTGCGATTACGGGAGCCGCGCCCGTACCCGTACCACCGCCCATACCTGCCGTAATGAAAAGCAGGTCGGTATCGCGAAGCGCCGCTTGGATCGCGTCTTTATCCGCCTCCGCAGCCGCTTTACCGACGTTGGGATCAGCGCCTGCGCCAAGTCCTTTCGTCAATTCCGCGCCGATTTGAATGCGATTGCGCGCTTTGGAACGGGCAAGATCTTGATTATCCGTATTTACGACGATATATTCCGCGCTTTTTAAGCCCGATTCGATCAAGCGGTTGACCGCGTTGTTCCCTGCGCCGCCAACGCCGATAACCTTGATTTTTGCTACGCCCGAAAAAGTGTTGAAATTCGGAGCGCCCGCCATAGGTTGTTCTGTATATCCGCCGTAATCGTTACGTCTTTCTTCATAATCATTCATCATACGTTTTCTCCTCCGTTATTGTTAAAAATTCTCCGCCACCAGCTTATCTTCCGTTGATCGGAAAGCGCCATATTCAACAGCGCGATCCTCGACGAACACGTGGGCTTGTCATAATAGGGTAAATCGGGATAAACGGTTTCCGTCAGCCAGCTGACGCGCTTTGCGATATGTTCCGCCGCGCCTTTGATGCCGCTGACTCCTTCGCCCGTTACGCTGATCGGATTGACCGACATCGCAACAGACGCCTTTTCCCGATAATATCTTCTCAAGAATACGTCAATGCGTTCACACAGCTCGTCCAAACCCATCTTGATCACGTCGTTGATCTTTTGCACGGAAAACGAACGCTCGTCCAGTTCAGTATAATAAGTCAAATCTTTGGGAACGTTTCCACCTGAAATATTCGCCAAGGCAAGCATTTCTTCCGCAATGGGGAACTCGATACCCAAGGTTTCAATCAACCCCACCAGAACACTGGCGATACCGCAGTTGAAATTTTCCTCGTGCACGATTCCGTTTCCGTAAACCACGGAAATAGAGCTGGTCACAAAGCCGATATCCAACAAAAAAGCATACCCTTCCCGTTTCTTTTGCGGCAACAAATAAATCGATTGCGCCAAAGTCGAAGGGATAAATTTCACGTCGTTAAAGCCCATACTTTGCAAAAGCTCGGTAATAAAACCGTAAAAGTATTCGGACACGAAATAATAACACAACGCCCCTTTCAACATCGTGGTGGGAACGCCGTATAAGTCGTTCGCGGAAAAATATTTTCGATTGTCGCCGAGAGTGAAATACATAGCCGAACGGCGAATACATCTACCCTGCATTGCAAGATCGTTTAAACCGCTTTCATACAAAGCGTCCACGTCCTGTGCCGTTAATTTGCGTTTGGAATGGAAGGACATCGTGTGTCCTTTGGTGACCACGGATACAAAGGGAGAGGGTACGCCCACGTGGATTGCCCCAATCGTACCTTCATAGTTTTGTTGCACGGTACCGATCGCGCGTACTACCGCACGGCAAAAAGAATCTTCATCGAAAAAACCGTCCAAGCAATAGCCCTCGTATTTTTCACTGTGCATACCGCTGAAAACGAACGTGCCGTTAACCCCTTTGGCGCCGAGCAAAAACGATACTTCGTTCGACCGTATATCCAAAATTGCAACGCTTTCGTTTTTCATAATTTCATCCACCCTGTATACGCTTTATCGAAAATAATAAATTCTATTTATTATTATACACTATTCCTATGAAAAAGTCAATGGCGGGAAAGAAAAAAGTAAACAAAAAACACGCATTTTTTGCGTGTTTTTTCAATATTTACTGTGCAAACTCGTCAATCGGAGAATAGGAATGCAAAATTTGTCCTTCATTTTCCGTAATCAGTATCCTTCCCGTCAATTTTTTCTCCGACGCAAGGGACAGGTATTCGTTCACCGCCGCTTCTACTTTTTCATTCGTCATCGTTTGCGGCGCTTTTACGTAAATTTTTACTCCCTCTTTCATTTGAATGCAAAATACCGTTTCGGGATTTCGATAAAGCACCTCGACGGATACGACGTTGCGTCGAATGCCCTGCAATTTTTCCGAAAGTTTATTACATAAATTCAACACCGTCGAAAAGCACTCGTCACCCGTAGGAATACTGCCGTTTTCAGCCGTTACAGTCAAACCTTTCCACAATACGTTCGTTTCCCCGTTCAATGCATT
>JAFUIT010000131.1 GCA_017468345.1 Clostridia bacterium | reverse complement strand
GAGCAAGTCCCCCGAAACCAACATATCCACGTCTTCCTCTTTCTCCCCTGCGTTTTCTATAGCACGGCGAATCGCGTACGTCAGCATTTTACACTCCGCTTTTTCATACGTACTTTCCCCAAACATATCGTCCGTCAAAGTTTTATCGACGTGTTTCCCGACCACGCCCGCGCATTCTTTCGGGCCTGCGATCGTGCCCGTTGCGACTAACCGAGGCTTATTTTTAAAATATACCGTTTGCATACTTCCTCTTTATAAAAATAAATAAATCAACCCGACGATCGTGCCCGCCAAAACGCCGTATACGATAATCGGCCCTGCTACAATGAACATTTTTGCCGCAAGCCCGTACACCAACCCTTCCGTTTTAAACTCGATGGCGGGCGAGGCAACGCTGTTGGCAAAACCCGTAATCGGCACGATCGACCCTGCGCCCGCGTACCTGCCGATGCGGTCATACACCCCCAGCCCCGTTAACAAAGTGCCTAAAAAAATCAACAAAATACTGACCGCCGAGGCCAGCTCGTCCCCGTATAAACCAAATGCTTTTTCAAATATTTCACGCATACATTGACCGATACAGCAAATCAGTCCGCCCACCAAAAAGGCGCGGAAACAGTTTTTAAAATGTTGCGTGGGTGGATCGAACGAATGCACGTAGGCAATATAATTTTTGTTGTAATTTTGTCTATTTTTACCCGTCATCTCGTACCTGTCCCCCTCGTTTCATTGTTTGGAAACGCATTCGGGAAACAAGTTTCCCTCTCGTCACGCGTTTTTCCGTCTAAATTTTCCGTCTTGATCCGTTTCATCGTTTACCCTCAAGAACAATTTGCGCCTTTACGGCATAAATTATTCAGTGATACTTCGAAGATAGCGCTTGACAATTTTAGGTTTATTTGTTACAATACAACTACCTTATTATATTATGGAGGCAACTCATGAACATTTCATCTACGAGAAAAAAAGTGTTTATATGCAATATGGTTATTGTTGCATTGTGCCTTGTTTCGATTTTGGCTTACTTTATCATGCCTTTTTGGAAAGTGAGCGTAAAATACGAACTGACGGCGGAAACTTTACAAGAGATGATCCCCTCGGATACATCTTCTGAGTCATCCTCAGAAGAAGAAACGGGAAGCGAAACGGACGACGTTTTGGAAGGGTTGGACGTTAGTTCTTTGACTGAAGGCGAAGAAATGCCCACTTTAAAGCTGTCTATCGCATTGAAAACGACGGATATCATCAGTTCCCTTTCCGCGGATTCGGAAACGCTGGTAAAAAACATTTTGATAGGCAACGTGGATTCGCTGATCGATCAGTTAGATCCTTTGCTTAGCAGTATGGTAAAGAAAATGCTGAAAGGCGTCGCAAAAGAAACCTTCAGTAATGAATTGAAAAACCGCGTTAAGGAAAAGTTGGGCGAAAACGCTAGCAACGAAGAAGTGCAAGCCGAATTGGATGCAATGGGGCTCACCGATGCATACCTTGACGGAAAAACGGACGAATTGATCGATCACGTTTACGCCGAAGGCACTACGGTGGAGTCCGCGGCTGATAAAACCGTTGCAATCGTGGAAGAAACGATCGAAAAGATGAAAACGAATCCCGACTATCAGGACACTACCTTTACCGAAGAAGACAAGGCGGAATTGAAAGCGGATTTAATGGAACAATATAAACAATTTGAAAAGGACGACGGCACGATCGATCCCGAAGCTTTTACCACCGATTTCCTTTTGAATATGTTGAAAGGCGAAGAAGGTTCTTCCGAAAGCTCGTCCGAATCGGCAAATGCTACATACGCGAAACCCCTCTCCGTAAAAGCCGTATCCTCTGAAAGCTCCGAACAAGCGTCGGAAGAAGATACGAAGGAAGAATTGAAAGAACTCCTCGCCGAAAAATTGATGAGCGTACTCGGCGGCGCAAGCGATATCATCGTCATGGTCATTCAGTACATGAGCTACGTTCTTTTCTTCACTTTCTTCACGTGGTTGTATTTGATCATCAAGATCCTTGCAAAATTGAAAAGAGTCAACAACGCAATCAAGTTAAAATTGCCCATTTGGCTCGGCTCGCTGCCTTTCGTAGTCTTGTGCTTACTCCCCACGATCGGGTTAAAAGTCGCCGCAAGCTTCGTACCTATGTTAGGCGCGCTTTCCATCAGTTTCATGTCCGCGGGCTTGGTATCTTTCATCATCGGCGTTGGCTTTATCTTCTTCTCGATCTTCTATTACGGCAAACTGCGCAAAACTTTAAAACGCGCCGCAAAAGAAGGTTATACTCTTGAAACCACAATCGACGAAGTTTCGGAAACGGAAGAAGTTATCGAAGTGGAAGACGCTTTTCCCAACACAGTAGAAGTGTGCGACGAAGAATAATCAAATATTGTATAAAAAAACAGACCCTCAAAAGGGTCTGTTTTTTACATTTTATTCCGTTCCACAAACGCTCTTGCCAAAGTCACGTCGTCGGTATATTCGATTTCCGATCCGATGGGAATACCGTGCGCCAGCCTCGTTACCGTCACGTCAAACGGTTTAATTAGCTTTGCGATATACATAGCGGTCGCGTCCCCCGAAACGTCGGGATTTGTCGCCACGATCACTTCTTTCACGTTCCCTTCCTGCAAGCGTGCAAGCAGTTCCCGTATGCGGATATCGTTAGGCCCTACCCCCGATAACGGGTCGATAACGCCGTGCAAAACGTGGTATACTCCCTTAAATTCGTGCAACTTTTCAATCGCCGCCACGTCCTTTGGCTCTTTCACTACGCAAATCACGCCGTGATCGCGCGTACGGCAAACCGCACACGTTTCTTCCTCGGTAAAATTGCCGCAAACTTTGCAGTATTTCACCTTGCGTTTTACGCCCAAAATCGCGTCCGCAAATGCGCGTGCCTCCGATTCCGGCATATCGATAATTTTATAGGCGTACCGTTGCGCCGTCTTTTTTCCGACCCCGGGCAGTTTGGAAAATTCGTTGATCAACTTCCCGATCGGCTCGATAAAAATTTCCATACGGTTAAATCATTCCCCCAAGCGCGCCCATGTCGCCGTATCTGCCCATCTTTTCTTCGTACACTTTATCCGCTTTTGCGTAACCGTCGTTGATCGCCGCCATGATCAAGTCTTCCAACATTTCCACGTCCGTAGGATCGACGATGCTTTCGTCCAACTCGATCCCGTTGATGATCTTTTTCGCGTTCATGTATACGACCACTGCTTCGCTCGCCGCCGTGCCCACGATTTCCCAATCGTCCAAAAGTTCCGCGGTTTTTTCCATTTCTTCCTGCATCTTTTGCGCCTGACGCATCAAGTTTTGCATGTTGTTGTTTCCGCCTTTAAATCCTGCCATTTTCGTTTTCCTCCGATTTATCTTGTAAAATTATTTTTTATTTGATATCAACCTGCACGCCTTCAAAAGTCGCTTTAATTTCGTTTACCGATTTTTGAAAATCGTCCGACTGTTTCCCGCGCAAACGCACCGCAAATTCGCCGTCCGCAAGCCCCAACTCTCCAAACGCCTGCGCGATCAAGGCATAATGTTCGGGCTTTGTCAGCGAACGGTAAATGGTGTCGCTGGTCGTATACAGCGCAAACACGTCGCCGTCGTATTCCCCGTCCAAATCCATACACAAAGTCAACAAAACGCCGTTTCTTGCAATTTTTCTGATCGTGCGAAGGAATGTACCAAACGTCGCTTTTCCGTCCCCCTTCGCCACCGTTTTCACCCCTTTAACGGGTGCAGGCGCGGCTGCGGGCGCAGGTTTCTCCACTGTCTTGGGCTTTGGTTCTTCCTTCGGCTCAAACCCGTCGAAATAAACGTTTCCGCCCGTTTGCTCCTCATCGGGAGGAATATAAAATTCCTCCGCCGCATACTCGGGCTCGGGTTGTTTTTCTTCCTTTTTCGGCGTCGCTTTTTCCGCTTTCGGTGCTGCTTTTACGATGGGCGTTTCTTCATTCAACTCGACCCTGCCCCCAACGTTTTGCGTAAAATTGCCTTCCGCAATCTGTTTTTCAAGCGCGGCAATACGCGCAATTAAGCCTTCGATGTCATAATCTTCCTGCGGCATCGCCGCCTTCAATACCGCCGTTTCAAACAAAATTCTGGGGGACGTGGAATATTTCAATTCCGTTTCCACACGCGCAAAAATTTCCGTCACGCGCAACAAGCGGTGACCGTCCGTACCTTTGGCGATGTTCGCCACTTCCGCATACATAGAATCGGGGAATGCCAAAATCGCTTTTCCGTCGCGGCAGGTCTTCGCCACCGCGCAAGCGTTGAGAAAATTCATCACGTCTTTAAGGAGCATTCCCACGCTTTTCCCCGCGGAAAGGAAGGATTCCGTTCTCTCAAACGCACTTCCCGCGTCCCCTTTCAAAATTGCGCCGCACAACGCGCTGACCGCCGAAAAATCGGTATTGCCAAGCACCGTCGTCACGTCTGCATAAGTCAATTTTCCATCGGTATACGAAACGCAAGTATCCGCTACCGACAGCATATCGCGCACACTGCCTGCGCCCGCGCGCGCGATCGCAGAGATCGCCTCGTCGTCATACTTCTTCCCGATCTTATCAAATACCAAGCGCAACCGAGCCTCCAAATCGCTTTGAGGGATCAGTTTAAAATCAAACCGCATACAACGGGAAAGAATGGTCGCGGGAATTTTTTGCGATTCCGTCGTCGCAAGTACGAACACCGCATGTGCGGGCGGTTCTTCCAAAGTCTTTAACAGCGCGTTGAACGCCCCCGGCGAAAGCATATGCACTTCGTCGATGATAAATACTTTGTATTTGCCTGCCACGGGCGGATATTGCACTTTTTCGCGCAAATCGCGCATTTCGTCCACACCGTTGTTGGACGCCGCGTCGATTTCCGTGATATCGAGGTTAGAAGGGTCTTTCAAAGCCTTGCAACGTTCGCATTTACCGCAGGGCGAACCGTTTATCGGCTTGTCACAGTTGATCGTCGCGGCAAAAATCTTCGCGATACTCGTTTTCCCCGTACCGCGCGGACCGCAAAATAGATATGCGTGCCCGATTCTGCCCGTATCGATTTGATTTTTCAAGACCGTTACGATATGTTCCTGACGCACGACGTCGTCGAGAGTCGTCGGTCGAAACATTCGGTATAACGCCAAATATGCCATAACTTTCTCCTTCGTTTATTTCAACACTTCCTGCAATTTTTTCTTACTTCTTTGCAACGCATTGTCCACGCTTTTCGCGCTTTTCCCCGTCGCCTCGCAAATCTCGGTACAAGTCATACCGTCCATGTACATGGTGGTCACCTTGAACTCAAAATCGGACAAAACGCCGCTTATCTTTTGTCGGAACTCCCTTCGGTCGTCGCGTAAAATCAGCATATCCTCGGGGTTCAGCCCCACCGCCGCATCGCCGATGATCCCGATCGACGCCGCGTCGTTCAGCGGAGAATTTTTCTTTCGCGCAGACGTTTTCACCGCGTCGATGATACGCCTGGATACGCAAAGGTGGGCAAAATTTTTAAAGCTGCTGGAGTTTTCCTTTTTTCGATATTCTCCGATCGCATTGTAGAGCCCGATCATGCCTTCCTGTATCAAATCCTCAGTTTCGCCGCCGATGAGGAAAAAACCGCGCGCGCAACCACGAACAAGCCCTGCATGGCGAAGTAACAATTCCTCCGTCGCTTGCTTGTCCCCATTCTGCGCGAGAGCCACCAGCTCCTCGTCCGATTTTTTACCGTTCATTTCGTACATGGCTACCGTTTTTACCTTATAACCGATTTCTTACCACTTCATACGCGGCGATCCCAAGCGCAACCGACGCATTGAGCGAGTTGACTTGCCCTTGCAAGGGAATAGACAAAATTTTATCGCATTTTTCCTTTGTTAAGCGTTTGACGCCGCTGTCCTCGCCGCCGACGATTAACGCTACGTTGCCCGCGAAATTTTCCTTGTAAATATCCTCGCCGCCTGCTTCCAAAGCATACACCCAGTAGCCTTCTTTTTGCAATTTTTCCACCGCTTGATTGAGGTTGGATACTTTCGCTACTTTCATGTGTTCCGCCGCGCCTGCGGAAATGCGGATTACGCTTTCCGTCACGGAGGCGCTGCCCGATTTCGGGATCACGACGCCGTCCGCGCCCGCGCATTCCGCTACACGGATAATACTGCCGAGGTTATGCACGTCCTCGATCCCGTCGCAAAGCACGACAAAGCCGCCTTTTTCGCTTTTTTTATCCGCGATAATCTCGTCAAGGTCGTAATATTCATAATCGGTCGTATACGCGATAACCCCTTGATGACGCTTGGTTTCGCTTTCCTTTTCAAGCACCTGCTTGTCCACGAACTGTACGCGGATATTCTTCTTTCGCGCCTGCGCGAAAATCAATCCAAGCGAGCCTTGCGCACCCTTTTCAAGTAAAATTTTGTCGATATTTTTATCCGTTTTCAGCAGTTCGATAACCGCGTTTCTTCCTTCCGTTTTCATTGTTTTCCTCGTCTTTTTTAAAAGCGTCCCGGTTTAAAGGGAATTGTTTCCGCTTGGATTTCAAAACTTTCTACGTCGCTGACCGAAAGCAGCTCTTTAATGCGCTGTTCTTGCCCCGTCAAATACAAAAATCCCAGCACCGCTTCCAAACCCGTCGAACGGTTATATTCGAGGGAGGTCGCGCTTTTGCTTTTCGTCGCCTTTTTCGCATTTTTCCCGCGGCGGAAAATATCCGCCTCCTCCTCGGTAAAGAGGGGAATCAATTTATCCAAAAACGCGCTTTGCCCTTTTGCGGATACGACCTTTGCGGCAACCTTTTGCAACTGCGCCACTTTGCCGCAACCCGACAGCGCCAACCGTTCGCGCACGTACAGCGAGTAGACCGTATCCCCCACAAACGCCAACGCCACTGGATTTAATTGCATCGCTTCCGTCTTTGTCAAAATTTCCTTTTCCGTCAGCATACCTTTCTCCGTTTCAAGCTTTTAATATTATTCAATAATATTAACCGTACGGAAATATTATAGCATACCAAAGAGAAAAATACAAGCGATTATCCAAGTTTTTTCCACATTACCCCACGATTATTACGCCGACACGTCCGAAAAATATTCCATCACACCCAAAGAAAGACTTTCCGCCAAACGCTTTTGCCAACCCTCGTCCGTCAGCAACGTTTCATCGGCGCGGTTGGATAAAAATCCGCATTCCACAAGCACCGAGGGACAATCGGCGCATTCCAACATAAAAAACTGTCCGGAAGCCACGTTTCTGCTCCTTACGCCTTCCTCCTTGTAAAGAAGGTTCAAGTTCTTTTGCATGGCAAGCGCCAGCTTTTGCCCGCCCGCGCTTTCTTTGCTGTAAAATACCTGCCCGCCTCGTGTATTTCGCGTGG
>JAFUIT010000130.1 GCA_017468345.1 Clostridia bacterium | reverse complement strand
GTAAAAATTTACTGTATTCTTCCTAATAAATAATCGACGGAAACGTCCATATATTTGGCAAGTTTCACAAGATTTTCCACGGTGGGCACGCTTTTATTAAAAAGCCAGTTGTACATACTTGCACCGCTTATATTCGTTTCGCGTTCGATACGGTATTGCGTAGTTTTCGTTTCGTTCATTACCGTTCGAAGTCTATCTCCAAAAGGTGGGCGAGGTAAAAATTCTGTTTCAGGCGCATAATCACAAAGCCCCAACAAAACGTCTGCGGATACGTTAAAATATTCTAAAATCGCCATAAAGCCATAAAAAACAGGGAAACGTTCGCCGCGCAAATAGCGCGTTATGTTAGAACGGTCGGTTTGTAAAGCTTTGGCTAATGCGGGTGCTTTTAAATTGTGTTCGGACATAAGCGCAGAAAGATTTTCTGCAAAATTCGACAAAATAACCATAACAAAGACATTCTCCTACAAAATATGTCATCACTTTTGCCATCAAAAAAGTTGATTGGTGGCGCGAATGATGATATAATATAGTTGCACTAATTCATGCGCGTGAAAAAGTAATAATAGGAGAATTTTATAATGGAAGAAACAAAAGAAACACAAGAAGTGCAAAACAAAGCGACGATAAAGGACGTAGTTGAAAAAATTTCAACGCTGATTGTAGAAAATTTGGTTGCGAGTTATAAGGCGGAAGAAAACGGATTGCAAATGCGCCTTCCAAACGGGCAAACCTTTCTCATTACCGTACAAGAACAAATATAAATCCATAAAAAACGGGATTGACGGCAACGTCAACCCCGTTTTTCTTAAATTCGTTTGATTTTTACGTTCCCGCACAACACGTCCGAATACGAGTATGCCGTCTTACCTAAAAATCCTTCGTCGTCTGGCTTTACCGTGAATAACGCAGGGTATATTCCCGATAAAATGCCCGAATAGCTGACACTCTTGTTTCTGCCCAAATTGACCCGTACCGCAACCCGTTGCGCCGAGCAATCTTTTACCATTTGTTTGACGTCTTTGATATTTTTGGTTGGCTTTATCATAGAAAAAGTATGCCCTGTTTTTCGCTTTTTTATCCTTTTAAAAGGTAAAAATTTCCTATTTTTGCCTGCGCCAAAGCTTTATGCGCTGTTCTAAACGCGATTTCGTTTGCATAGGAATAAAAAGGCAAAATAAATCAGTGAGGAAAGAAAATTATGATCAAGCCGCAGTTTGAAACTTATCGTTACGTTGGAGAAATCTGCCGTTTACACAGCCAGTCTATCGTTGAATGCCGCCTGCCGGGCAGTGAAATCAGCAGTATTTTGGCAGTCCATGCGACTGCAACGCCTGCGGACAGCGTTTGCGCGGACGGCGAAGTGCAATACGGCGGCAAAATGTTGCTTTGTATCGTCTATGAGGACGGGGATAAAAAGATTTGCCGCGCGGAACGCGGTGCGGAGTTCTTCCACAAAGCCGAAGGCGCGGACGTGACGCCTGCGTGTTTTGCGAAGACCGCTTTTTCCTGCGAAAACGTGACTTGGCGCAGGGAAGGTTCGGGGTTGTACGTATCCGTAGTCGTGGACGCGGATATCGCCGTATACGGCAACAAGCAAATGGAATATCTGACGGGCGGCGACGGTTTGATCGTCAAAAAGGATCTCGCACGCGTATATAAAACGGTATGCGTTAGCGGCGAAACGGAAGGCGAGGACGAATTTGACACCGATTACGTTGGGGATATACTTTTGCACAGCGAACGGGCGGTCGTTAACCGCGTGGGCGCAAGCGGCGGTCAAATTGACGTCGAGGGGGAAATATCCCTCAATATTTGCGTATTGAAAAGCGACGACAGCGTTTGCTCGTACGAACGTTTGGTACCCTTTAAAATGTCTTTGCCGAGCGAAGAAGCGTTCGGCAGAGTCGTTGCAGGCGCGCACGTAGAAGTAAAATCTGCGCGTTTGACCGCGGGGACGGACGAGGAAAAGGGAGCAAGCCATATCGTGTTGTCGTATACCCTGTCCGCCGATTGTTATTTGTCCGTTTACGACGAAGTTTCCGTTGTGGACGACGCCTTTTCGACCGAGGTGGAAGTGCTTTTGAAAAAGCAAAAGGACGGGGGCAGGTATTTGACGAATCATACAAAATCGACGGAACGGGTCGAGGGCGTTGCGGTGATTTCCCCTGCGATCGAGGGTGATTTTTCCCTGCAAGCGGCGGTGCTTCCGCGCGCGGAAATTTCCTGTCGCAAAGGGGAGCGCGGTATGGAAGCGGAAGGGGCTGTACTTGCCGAAGTGTTGCTTTGCGGCGCGGATGGCACGCACCGTTCGGCAACTTTGTCCCTGCCGTTTGTTTTCCCCTTGGATGCCGAGGGGGATCATATCGAGGTGGATTGTGCCGTTTGCGGCTTGAACGTACGGCGTAAAAAGAACGGAGAAACGGAAGCGGAGGCGACTTTGCGCCTTTCGATCCGCGTGTATGACGAACGGGAATGGGAGTACGTTTCGCAAGCGGAAGAAGGGGAGGCGTACGGAGAAACGGACAGCGGTTTTTCCGTGTTCATGACCAGCGCGGGCGAGGATCTTTGGCAGGTTTCCAAACGGCTGGCTTGCGCGCCCGAAGATTTGCAAAAAAGCAACCCCGATTTGGCGTTTCCGTTGAAAGAGGGAGAACGGATATACGTTTATCGGCAAATCAAGTAAAATCGAAGGATTTTTATCCGATTTTCACAAAATATAGCGAATAATTTTTCGGAAAGCATTGTATTTTTGGAAAAAATATGGTAAAATAGAACAGAACAATCGATGCGGCGGGGGTTCCTCGCCGCAATTTTTAAGGGGAGGGGCTATGAATACGGTAAAAATAAAATCGTACGCAAAAGTCAATCTCACCTTGGAAATCACGGGGGTACAGGACGGATACCACTTGTTGGATTCGACGGTGGCGAACGTCGATCTTTTTGACCTGATCGTGTTGAAAAAGCGGAAAGACAAGCTTTCGCGCGTGACGATGAAGGGAATGGGCAGCGAGAGTATTCCGCCCGAAAAAAACAACGCTTTAAAAGCGGCGGAAGCGTTTTCCGAGACCTTTCAAACGGGCGGCGCGGATATTACGGTGTATAAAAATATCCCCATCGGCGCCGGGCTTGGCGGTTCATCGGCGGACGTAGTCGGCGTGTTGAACGGCATGGCGAAACTGTATGGCGTGGAAGACCGCGCGGCGTTAAAAGCGCTTGCCGATACTTTGGGTAGCGATACGGGATATATGCTGACGGGCGGTTTTGCGCGAATGCAGGGCAGAGGGGGAAAAGTGACTCCGATTGCCGTAAACGAACGGTTGCACCTTTTGTTGATTTGTCCGCAAACGGGCGTGTCCGCAGGGGCGTGTTATCAACAGTATGACAACCTGCCGCAAACCTTGCAGTGGAAGGAAAGCGCGACCCAAGGCTGTATTGAGGCTTTGCTGAAAAAAGATATAAACGGGGTGGGCAGGTATTTGATGAACGACTTGTACGTGCCTGCGCTGCACTTAAATGGCGACGTGGAAAAAGCGTATGAGGAGGCAAGCTCGTTTTCCCCCCTTGGCGTGACGATGTCGGGGTCGGGCAGTTGTGTTTTGGCTTTGTTTGAAACGCGGGAGCTTTGCGAATGGGCGAAAAGCCGTTACAAAGGGAAATTCCGTACCTACGTAACGCACACTTTGACGCCCGATTACATGAAAAATAAAAAATCGTTCGGTTGGAGAAATCCTTTCGTGTTGTCCGATGAGGAGATCGCGGAAGCGGACGAACAGTAAATAGAAAAAAACGGGAGATAAAACCATGGAAGAAAGAATTATCGACGATGAATACGGCAGAGGCGTCCGTTTGAAAAAGACGAAAGACGGTTTTGTGGACGTCACGGACGAAATGGCGGAAAACGGCGAAGTGGAAGAAGGGGAGGAAATTTCCTTTGCGTTCCCCACTTTAAACGAATATGCCGAGCAGGACGACGAAGATCTTGTCGATCTTTCGCCCGAAGAAGCGGAGCGTGTACGCAAGGAAAAGGCGGAAGCGCTTGCTCGCCGTCAGGCGGAGTACAAACAAACTTGCGAGCAGGGTGAGAAATTGTTGGAAAGCGGCAGTTATCACGCGGCGGAAGTGGAATATGAAAAGGCGTTGCAGTTGGACGATTTGGCAACGGAGGCGTCCGTGGGTTACTGGCGCGCGAAAACCGCCGATTTCACCGATCCCGACGTGCTGATATCCGAATACGTAGAGGCAGGCATCGAGAGTTTGGAATTCGACCTTGGCTACGAAGCGGCGGACATCATCAAACAAAAATACCGTTCAAGCTTTGAAAAGCGTGTGCAAGAGTTGACGGCGGAGGAAGAACCTCTTGAAAAGATCGTCGAGGAAAAGCAGGAAAGACGCAGAGAAATTTTGTCCTATCGAAAACTGCGTTGGGGGGTAGCGTTTATCCTTTGCACCCTACCCATGGTCGCGATGATTATTGCAACGATCGTGGTTGGGCTGAAGAATTTCGGCGCGCCCGATACCCGTTATCTTACGCCGACCATCGTGCTTGGCGTAGTATCGGTGGCGCTGTTCGTTGCGTTTATGATCGTCACCAACAAATATATCAACGCAGGGCGTATGTACCGCTTAAACGAACGGCTTTCCTCCACGGAAGAAGGCAGACGCTTGTTGGAGATCCGCGATTATAAAGAATTGTACGAAGATTTGCTTGCCGTACCCACCGACGAGGAAGAAGTAAGCGAGGCGGACGAATAAAACGAAAACAAAAAGACGAGGGCAAAACGGGGAAAATATTTCGTTTTGCCCATTTTTTTCTCGTGCGCGCGTACATAGGAATGATTTTTTCTTGCTTTTGCAAGAAAATAGTGATATAATGGCAGTAATATGAAAAAGATTTTGACCTACTTTAAACCGTATAAGTGGCAAGCGCTGTTGGGGCCCTTGTTTAAATTGCTGGAAGCTACGTTCGAGCTTTTGGTCCCTTTTGTCGTGGCGATGATCGTAGACAACGGCTTGGGCGAGCTGGTTAACGGCGGCTATCCCAACGCGGACAAGCGTTACGTGGCGTGGATGTGTCTTTTGCTTGCGGCGTTCGGTTTGGTCGGGTTGGCTTTTTCCGTGACGGCGCAGTATTTTTCCGCGCGCGCGGCTACGGGCGTGTCTGCACGCGTGCGTAGCGATTTGTTCAAAAAATTGCAATCGTTAAGCTACAAAGATATCGACAAAATGGGGGAGGCGACGATGCTGACCCGTATGACCAGCGACGTGGACAAGATGCAAACGGGGATCAATCTATTCCTGCGTTTGTTGCTCCGTTCCCCGTTTATCGTGTTCGGGGCGTTGGTATGCGCTTGTATCATCGATCCGTCCTCGTTCGGCGTATTCGGCGGCGCGATCGCGGTGCTTGCCATCGTAGTTTACGCCGTTATGTTCATTTGCATGCCCCTCTATAAAAAGACGCAAAATAGGTTGGACAAGGTACTCCTTTCCACTCGTGAAAATCTGACGGGGGCAAGAGTTTTGCGCGCCTTTTGCAAGGAGGAGGACGAACGGGCGTTGTTCCATGAACGCAACGGAGGGCTGACCAAGGAGAAGAAATTTGTCGGCGGTATTGCCGCCATCACCAAC
Source organism: Clostridia bacterium (assembly GCA_017468345.1). Taxonomy (GTDB): domain Bacteria; phylum Bacillota; class Clostridia; order Christensenellales; family Borkfalkiaceae; genus Scatosoma. The sequence goes on along the minus strand of JAFUIT010000130.1, from coordinate 6,164 downwards.
CCGTTGACGTACGTGCTGGTCAATTTGGCGACCATCTTGCTTTTGTGGACGGGGGCGATCCGCGTGGAAAGCGGCGCTTTGACGCAAGGGAAAGTGGTCGCGCTCTACAACCTCATGGGGCAGATCTTGATCGAGCTGATCAAACTTGCCAACCTCATCGTGACGGTGGCGAAGGCGGCGGCGAGTGCCGAGCGTATCGAAACGGTGTTGAAGATGCAACCCTCTTTGGACGTAATCGAGGATAAAGAAGAAACGGAAAACGACGCGTTTATTTCTTTCGACGGCGTTTGCGCGCGTTATAACGAAGGCGCGGAGGACGCTTTGAGCGATTTAACGTTTAACGTGAAACGAGGCGAAACGGTGGGCGTCATCGGCGGTACGGGGTCGGGAAAAACGACTCTTGTCAACTTGATTCCGCATTTCTACGACGTCAGCGAGGGAAAGGTAACGGTAAACGGTATGGACGTGCGTTGCGAGGGTATGCAAGTATTCTTGCGCGAGCGCATCGGCGTAGTGCCGCAAAAGGCGAAACTGTTTAAAGGCACGGTCCGCGAAAATCTTTTGTGGGGTCGGGCGGACGCGACCGATGAAGAATTGATGCAGGCGGCGAAAATCGCGCAGGCAGAGGATTTCATTTTGGAAAAGGGCGAGTTGGACGCCCCCGTCGAACAGGGCGGGAAAAACTTTTCGGGCGGTCAAAAGCAGCGTTTGACGGTGGCGCGCGCGTTAGCCAGAAATCCCGAAATACTTATTTTGGACGATTCTTCGTCCGCGCTCGATTATGCGACGGACGCGGCGCTGAGAAAGGAAATACGCAATTTAAAAACGACGGTGTTCGTCGTTTCTCAACGCGCCTCGTCGGTACGCGACGCGGATAAAATCATTGTGCTGGACGATGGCAAAGCGGTGGGGATCGGCACGCATGAGCAGTTGATGCAAACTTGCGAAGTGTACCGTGAAATCTATTTTTCGCAATATGAAGCGGAAAAGGAGGTGGGCGCATGAAAAACGTGAAACGATCCACCCGTGTACAAAGCCAAAAGAAGGAAAGCACCTTAAAACGCATTTTGCGCTACGTGGGCAGATACCCCGTTTCCTTGTGCGGTTCGATCTTGTTTGCCGTGATCACGGTGGCGGCGACTTTGGTCGTGCCCGTCCTTTTCGGAGATGCGGTCGACTGTATCGTGGAAAGCGGGATCGCTTGGGAAAACCTGAAATTCATCTTTTTAAAAATCGGCGTCGCCGTGGGGATCGCCGCGCTGTCGCAATGGCTGATGAGCCTTTGCAACAATCGCATTTCCTGCAACGTAGTACGGGATATCCGCAAGGACGCGTTTGATAAGTTGGGCGCGTTGCCCCTCAAATATATCGACACCCATTCCCACGGGGATACGGTCAGCCGAGTGGTTGCGGACGCCGACCAGTTTTCGGACGGTTTGCTTTTGGGGTTTACGCAATTTTTCACGGGCGCGTTGACGATTTTGGGTACGATCGCCTTCATGCTTGTAACCAACCTCAAAATCGGTTTGGTCGTCGTGTTGGTAACGCCCGCCTCGTTGTTTGTGGCGCGTTTCGTGGCGAATCATACCCATAAATATTTCAAAGAACAAACGGAGACTCGTGGGGAGCAAACGGCTTTTGCGGAAGAAGCGATCGGTGGATTAAAGACGGTGCAGGCGTTTGCGCACGAGGACGAGAACGCGGAAAAATTCGACGAGATCAACGCGCGCCTTGAAAAGGCAACGATGAACGCGACATTCTATTCTTCCCTCACCAACCCTTCCACGCGGTTTATCAACAATTTGGTATACGCGTTGGTGGCGTTGCTCGGCGCATTCGACGTCATCGGCGGCGTGTTCACGGTGGGCGGTTTAACGAAATTCCTGTCCTATGCAAATCAATACACCAAGCCGTTTAACGAAATTTCGGGCGTTATTACCGAGTTAAAGAGCGCATTTGTTTGCGCGGCGCGCATTTTCGAGCTAATTGACGAGGAAGAAGAAACGTCCGACGACGGCAATATCCGCTTGGAGGGCGTAGACGGGGACGTGCAACTGGAAAACGTCAGCTTTTCCTACGTGGAAACGAAAAAACTGATTGAAAATCTTTCCCTTACGGTCACGCCCGGACAACGTATCGCGATCGTTGGCAGGACGGGGTCGGGTAAGACGACGCTGATCAATCTTTTGATGCGTTTTTATGACGTTAACGGCGGCGCGGTGAAAGTGGAAGGGCAGGACGTGCGTAATTTGACAAGGCGTTCGCTGCGTGAAAATTACGGCATGGTATTGCAGGAAACTTGGCTGAAAAACGGCACCGTCCGTGAAAATTTAAAAATGGGCAAACCGGACGCGACGGACGAGGAAATGATCGCCGCGGCGAAAGCGGCGCACGCCCACAGTTTTATCAAGCGTATGGAAAAGGGGTACGATACGGTGCTTGGCGAGGGCGGCGCTTTGTCCGAAGGACAAAAGCAACTGCTTTGTATCGCGCGTATCATGTTGACGAAACCGCCGATGTTGATTTTGGACGAGGCGACTTCTTCCATCGATACCCGAACGGAATTAAAAATCAGCGACGCTTTCCAAAAATTGATGGAGGGCAGAACTTCGTTTGTGGTCGCGCACAGACTGTCGACGATCGTGCATTCCGATTGTATTTTAGTTATGCAAAACGGACACGTTGTCGAGCAGGGCACGCATAGCGAATTGTTGGCGCTTGGCGGCGCGTATACCGAATTGTACAGAGGTTTGGATTGATATGCAAAAGACGACCGAAAAAAAGGACTTGAAAAAGACAAACATATATCGCATTTTTATCGAGCTTGTCGCCGTAGGCAGCGTGACGGGCGTAATCGTGGGTATTATCGTTACGTTTTTTAATATTTTGGTGCATGAGGGCGAGCGCATTTCGCGCGACGTCTATGCGTACGTGCGTGCAAACCCTGCCTTTATCCCCTTGCTGCTTTTGGCGCTTATTGCAGGAGCGTTTTTGATCGGAGTTTTGGTCAACGTTTCCTCCGTTATTCGCGGTTGCGGCGTACCGCAGGCAGAAGGCGCGACGCGGGGGATCGTGCGTTTTAAATGGTGGCGGGATTTGATCGCCATGTTTACGGCAAGCTTAATCAGCATTTTTATGGGGCTTTCTATCGGTGCGGAAGGACCGAGCGTATTGATCGGCGCGGCGGCGGGGGACGGCGTTTCCTCTACCTTAAAGCGCAACCAAATGATACGGAAATATCAAATTACGGGCGGGGCGTGTACCGGTCTTGCAGTCGCGTCCAACGCGCCGCTTACGGGTATGGCGTTTGCCTTTGAGGAGGCGCATAAACGCTTTACGCCCGAAGTCTTTATCTGCGCGTTTTCCTCCGTTGTATTCGGGGTGTTGGCGCGTACGCTGATTTATCAATTACTGGGTATGGAAGTGCAAAGCGCGTTCCATTCGTACGTATTCCACGAAATGCCCATGCGGTATTACGGGTTTGTATTGCTTTCGGGTATCGTGTGCGGTCTGCTGGGCGTGGGATTTTATAAGTTGTGCTTTTGGGCGCGTAAGCTCTTTAGAAAAATTCACGTAAAAGACGAATGGTGGACGCACGTTTCGAGAATTATGGCGGCGGTATTGATCGGCGGCGGAGTGTCCTTGATATCCGTGATGGTCATGGGCGGCGGACACGAGTTGATCGAGTCGCTCGGCACGCACGGCGGCGTTTCCACCTATATCGCGGTAAAAACTCCGTTCGGGTTGCCGATTGTGTGGGTGTTGTTGCTGGTTTTGGTGTTGAAATCGTTGGTAACGGCGGTCAACGTCGGATCGGGGATTCCTTGCGGTATCTTTATTCCCATCATTGCGATCGGGGCATGCGTGGGCGGTTTGATGAACGGTTTATGGTTGGAAATCGACCCCAACTTAGCGCCCTATTGCGATTTGATGGTCATGATTTGTATGGCGGCGTTTTTCGCAACGGTAGTGCGCGCGCCCATTACTTCCATCGTGATGATTTGCGAATTTACGGGCAGTTTTGCCCCCCTTCTTCCCGTGATCATCGCGGTTTCCGTCGGTTATATTATCGGGGAATTGTCCCGCACCGATGGTATTTACGAGGATTTGCTTGAAGAATACGAAAAGGAAACGGGTATCCACGAGCGCGCGGAAAGAGTGGTGTTTACGCTTACCGTAGAGCGCGGCTGTATCGCGGAAAAACGCGAAGTGCGCGACGTGCTGTGGCCGGGGAATGCGCGCGTGAAAGAAATTATGCGCGGAGAAGAACATATCCTGCCCGACGGCGGTACGGTATTGCATAGCGGCGACGTATTGACCGTCGTCGTCAAAACGGACGAACCGGAAAAGATCAAGGACGAATTGTTGCATATTTTAGGGTAACTCATATTTTGCCGACCCCTCTCATATACTATAAGAAGGAGGGGGCAGGTATGCGGTTGTACGATGAAATTTTCAAAAACGCAGACGGTTTTTCCTTTGCGCGCTGCACCGTAGTGCCAAACGGCGGCGGGTATTTCGAGGGCGTAAAGGCGGTGGGGGACTTTTCTCCCGAACGGATCGTCGTTTGCTTTCCGCGCGGAAACGTGGAGGTGGAGGGCAAAGGGCTTGCCATCAAAAAATATTACGACGGCGACTTGCAACTGTCGGGAAAAATTCTTTCCCTGCGCGTGGAGGAGACAGAGCCCGCGCAAAAAGGCGGCGAAGTATGACGGCGTGGCTGAAAGAACGCTTCCTTTTGGAAGGATTGATGCCCGAACGGGCGCTGTTGCGGCTTCGCCGCGCGGATATTCCCCTCTTTCACGTAAAAAAAACGGAAAAAAGCCGCATACTTTTCAGCGTAAAGAAAAAAGACGTTGAAAAAGTTTTTGCAATTTATCCGAATATGTGCTATAATAAACCCGACAACGGTGCGTATCGAGTGAAAAGTTTGGGCGCTACGGGCTTGGGGAAATACGCGGAAAAGGCGAAACGGCGGGTAGGTTTTCTGCTTGGCGGATTGCTGGGTTTGTCCCTCGTTTTGGCGAGCGAGCCGCTTGTTTTTACGATGGATTTCGTCGGAACGGACGTATATGCGCGGGAAGTGTATCAAGCCTTTGACGAGGCGGGCGTAAGTTCGTTTGGGGTTTATCGCAAAGGCAAGGAGGATATTATCTGCGCGAAACTGCTTGCTTTGGAGGGCGTGGAGTATTGCTCGGTGCAAAAAATCGGACACCGCGTTGCGGTGGATATGCGCTTAAGTCCCTTTCCGTCTACCCGTACGGAAACGGGCGTTATGCAGGCAAAACATGAGGGTGAAATCGTAGCGATGACGGTATTGCGCGGCTCGCCCCTGAAAAAGATCGGGGATCGGGTACGACTGGGGGAAGCCTTGGTCGGGAACTGGTTTTCCACCGAAGAAGGGGGGCAGGTACGCGTTGAAATTATCGCGCGCGTGTGTATAGCGTGTACGTACGAAGCGATTGTAGAGGCGGAGGACGAGGAAAGCGCGTTTGCAAAGGCGTATCTTGCGTTAGGTTTTTCGCCCGACGATAAAACGACGGGAACAAAGATAGAGAAAAACGGCGAAACGTACCGTGTGAAAATCGAGTATCAAACGGTAGAAACGTTGAATTTTTAAAAAAGGAACAAAATGACGGTTACGGTTAAAAAGACAATCGAATTGAGATCCTTGGACGAGCTGTCGGGGGTTTTGGGAACGTACGACGAACATTTGACGTACCTTTCGAGGGAGTTGGATTTGCTTGCCTACGTAGACGGAATGAAAATCCGTTTGGAGGGCAGGGAGGAGGACGTGCGTTGCGGTGAATCGGTGATTTCGGCGCTGATCCAAACGGTGCGCAGCGGAGAGAGGATTGACGCGGCGCGCGTGGCGTACTGTATCGAGCTTGCCCGCGAGGGGAAAGCGGAGGAGATCGCTTTGATCGAAAGCGGTACGGTGGCGATTACGGCGCGCGGAAAACAAATCAAATGCAAGACGGTGGGGCAGAAACAGTACGTAGACGCGATCCGTAAAAACACGGTCGTGTTCGGCGTAGGGCCTGCGGGTACGGGGAAAACCTATCTCGCCGTTTGTATGGCGGTTTCCGCATTCAAGAGTAGGCAGGTAGAAAAGATTATTTTAACGCGGCCTGCGGTGGAGGCGGGAGAAAAGCTGGGGTTCT
>JAFUIT010000129.1 GCA_017468345.1 Clostridia bacterium | reverse complement strand
TTGCAATTCTACTTTCATATAACCTCCTATGTATGTTACATTTGTTTCGTTTCGTTATTTTGAAAGCGGTCGTATTCCGCATTTTCAACTGCTTTTGCGTGTTCTTCCTGCACATAGTGCATTAAATCTTCCTGCGTATCGAAAATTTGTTGGCTGGCAAATTCCACAACCGCAGTGTCGGTCAAAAGGTCGTGTATGGAAGAATGGGTTTTCGTAACGATCAGCACCGCGACCTGTAAAATCCCCAAAAGACCGATGGTGATCAACCCGACGATCCCCATCATGTTAAACCAAATCATGATCAAAAGGGCAAGCGGCATCATCGTTTCGATGGCGTACATACCCACGACGGTACGGATAAACAGTACGGGCGGGCTTACTTTTACGCAATTCGTGCGGATGACCGCAATACCGAATATTTTCTTGCCCATCGTTCGGCCGTAGCCAAAAAATAAAGGGATTGCAAAGTACCAAATCAAAAAGGCGATCAAAGCTCCGCCGCCGTACATCAACAGCGTCAGATAAAAGACGTCTTGGTAAGCGTCTTGATAATCGACGTCGCTGTACAAAGCTTTTTTAGCTTCGGTATAAACCGACTGTTCTTCTGCGGAGAGTTGATAAAAATCTTCTTCGCTGATATCAAAGTCAACCCCGTAATAATCTTCGTAATATGTGGTATAACTATTAAGTTCCGCCGCTTTTTGGTCATATCCGCAAACCGCGTTGATAACCGTCGCAAATCCCATGGCGAGCATTATCGTTACGATAAAATCGAACATAAATGCGGAAATGCGTTTCCAAAAACTGGCTTTTTGTAAAGTAACCGACATAAAAACTCCTATCGCGTATGCGCTTTCGCGTGCAAATGCATATTCATACGTTTATATCATAGCACGATTTTCGATAAAAAGCAATCTTTTTTTTGAAGAAAATTCCTAAAAGGAAAAATTTTTACAATTAACCTTGACAGAATAAGAAAAAATAGGTATAATAAAGGAAAAATTTTATAGCGGAGAAAAGAATATGATTGACGTAAAAAACGTTTTATCCAAATGCGACCACACGTTGCTTGGACAAACTTCCACTTGGGAACAAATCAAGAAAATTTGCGATGACGGAATGAAATACGAAACGGCGTCCGTTTGCATTCCCCCCAGCCACGTACGGCAAGCAAAGCAATACGTAGGGGATAAATTGAAAATTTGCACCGTGATCGGCTTTCCGAACGGTTACAACACGACGGAGGTCAAAGTTTTCGAAACGCAGGACGCGATCGCAAAGGGCGCGGACGAGATCGACATGGTCATCAATATCGGGCTGTTAAAGCAAGGATGCGACGGGCAGGTATGCGATGAAATCAAAAAAATCAAAGCCGCGTGCGGTGAAAAAATCTTAAAAGTCATCATCGAAACTTGTCTTTTGACGGAGGACGAAAAAATCCGTATGTGTAAGATCGTCACCGAGGCGGGGGCGGATTATATCAAGACGTCCACGGGCTTTTCGACGGCGGGCGCGACGCTGGACGACGTGAAATTGATGCGCGCAAACGTAGGCGAAAACGTACTTGTAAAGGCGGCGGGCGGCATTTCCGGCTTGCAGGACGCGCAGGACTTTTTGGATGCAGGCGCTTCCCGTTTGGGAACGAGCCGCGTTGTCAAAGCGGTGCAAGGCGTTGAAGGAAAGGGCTATTAAGGGTTACCGAACTTTTAATAAATAATAGGAACAAATAAGGAGAATACTATATATATGTCTATACCTACTCCCCACATTTCCGCGAAGTTTGGGGACTTCGCAAAAACCGTTTTGATGCCGGGTGATCCCCTGCGTGCGGAATTTATTGCAAAAAACTACTTGGAAAACGCAGTGCTCGTCAACGACGTGCGCGGCGTACACGGTTATACGGGATATTATAAGGGAAAAAGAGTTTCCGTCATGGCGTCCGGTATGGGCCAACCCTCGATCGGGATTTATTCGTACGAGCTGTATCATTTTTACGGCGTAGAAACGATCATTCGCGTCGGTTCGTGCGGTTCGTTCTCGCCCGAACTTCATGCGCGCGATATTATCGTAGCAATGGGGGCTTGCACCAACGGCGATTACGCTTCTCAATATAAATTGCCCGGTACGTTCTGCCCGATCGCGGATTTCGATTTGGTTCGCCGCGCGGCGGAAGAATGTGAAAAAATGGGTGTAAATTACCGCGTGGGCAACATTTTGTCTTCGGATATGTTCTATGACGATGCAAATTCGGGTATGGAATGGGCAAAGATGGGGGTTCTCGGCGTAGAAATGGAATCGGCGGCTCTCTATTGCAATGCGGCGCGCGCAGGCAAGAAAGCGCTTTGCATTTGTACGGTCAGCGACTCGTTTATCTATCCCGAAGAAAATACGACCGCGGAAGAAAGACAGATTTCCTTCACGAAAATGATGGAGATCGCATTGAGTTTGGCGTAAAGAGGAATTATGGCAAAAAGAGCATTTTTAATCGTTTTGGACAGCGTGGGGATCGGTGCGATGCCCGACGCAGGCGAATGGGGAGATGAAGGCAGCAACACCGTTGCGTCCATTCGCAAACATCCCGATTTTTATTGCCCCAACTTGGAAAAGATGGGGCTTTTCGGTATTGACGGAATGGGTGAAAAAGTAAATTCACCTCGTACCTGCTATGCCCGAATGACGGAAGCGTCCAAGGGTAAAGACACGACGATCGGACATTGGGAAATTGCAGGGATCTATTCTCCGAAACCTTTGCCCACCTATCCCAACGGTTTCCCGCAAGAAGTATTGGACGAATACGAAAAACGCACGGGCAGAGGCATTTTGTGCAACCGCCCTTATTCAGGGACGGAAGTCATCAAGGATTTCGGTGAAGAACATTTAAAGACGGGTAAGCTGATCGTATACACGTCGGCGGACAGCGTATTTCAGGTAGCGGCGCACGAGGACCTTGTGCCCGTGGAAGAACTGTACCGCTATTGTGAAATCGCGCGTGAGCTGATGCAAGGGGAACACGGCGTCGGGCGTATTATCGCGCGTCCGTTCGCAGGAGAATATCCGTTCCAACGTACGCCCCGCCGTCACGATTATTCGTTACAGCCGCCTGCATTGACCGTACCCGAAGTGATGAAAAAATCGGGTTTCGACGTCATTTCCGTCGGCAAAATTTTCGATATTTTCGCAGGGCAGGGATTTACGGAAAGCTATCCCACGACGAGCAACGAGGACGGAATGAACAAGACCATGGGTATCGCAAATCGCGATTTTAACGGGCTTTGTTTTGTGAATTTGGTCGATTTCGATATGGTTTACGGCCACCGCAACGACGTGGGCGGTTATGCGCGCGCCTTGTCGGCGTTCGACGCTTGGCTGACGGACTTTTTACCTCAGCTTCGCGAGGACGATATGCTGATTATTACGGCGGATCACGGTTGCGACCCCGCAACGCCGTCCACCGATCACTCGCGCGAATATACGCCGATGATCGCGTACGGTAAGAAATTGAAGGAAGGCGTCAACCTCGGGACGCGCGACAGTTTTGCGGACATCGGGGCGACGGTGCTCGCATGGTTCGGGTTGCCGACCGATACCGTATTTGGTAAGAGCTTTTTAAAGGAGATCATTCATGACTGATCGCGAATTGTTACAATGCGCTGTGCAAGCGCGTGAAATGTCCTACGCGCCCTATTCGGGTTTTCGCGTGGGGGCGGCATTGCTTGGCAAAAGCGGCAAAGTGTATACGGGATGCAACATTGAAAACGCGGCGTATACCCCGACGAACTGTGCGGAAAGGACGGCTGTCTTTAAAGCGGTCAGCGAAGGGGAACGGGAATTCGTTTCTATCGCGATCGTGGGGGGCAGGGGCGAGACGATTGCCGATTTTTGCGCGCCTTGCGGCGTTTGCAGACAGACTTTGGCGGAGTTCTGCGACCCCGATTTCCGCGTGATTTTGGGTACGCCCGATCATCCGCAAGCGTTTGCGTTTAACGAGATACTGCCTTACGGTTTTGGAAAAAGCGATTTGGAGTAAAGATAGATATGAGAATGTACGACATTATACAAAAGAAACGCGACGGCGGCGTTTTGACCGAGACGGAAATTCAATGGTTTATTAAAAATTACGTGCAGGGGAATATTCCCGATTATCAAGTCGCCGCGCTTTGTATGGCGATCTATTTCCGCGGTATGAATTTGGAAGAAACGACCGCGCTGACGTTTGCTGTGCGCGACTCGGGCGAGCGTTTGGATTTTTCCGATATCAAGGGTTTACGCGTGGACAAGCATTCGACGGGCGGCGTGGGTGATAAGACCAGCTTAATCGTCGCGCCGATCGTGGCGAGTTTTGGGGTGAAAATTGCCAAAATGAGCGGTCGCGGGCTTGGACATACGGGCGGCACGATCGATAAGTTGGAGGCGATCCCGGGGTTTAAAACGGATTTGCCGGTAGAAGAATTTAAGGCGATCGTAAACGATATCGGCATTGCCATCGTAGGGCAAAATGCCGAACTTGCACCCGCGGATAAATTACTGTACGCGCTCCGCGACGTAACGGCGACCGTAGACAGCCTGCCTTTGATTGTATCCAGTATCATGGGAAAGAAGTTGGCGGCAGACGACGATTGTATTGTTTTGGACGTAAAAACGGGCAGCGGTTCGTTTATGAAAACGGCGGAAAAGAGCCGTGAACTTGCCGAATGGATGGTTGCCATCGGGAAGGCGGCAGGTAAGCGTATGCGCGCACTCATCACGGACATGGATAGGCCCTTGGGCTTTGCAATCGGCAATTCGTTGGAGGTTGTCGAGGCAATTCATACCCTCCAAGGGAAAGGTCCGAAGGACTTGACGGAACTTTGCGTTGCGCTTGCGGCGCATATACTTGATTTGGCGGAAAAAGGCTCGTATGAAGACTGTGAAGAAATGGCGCGTCGCGCGATTTCGGACGGTACGGGTTTAAATATGCTTGCGACGATGGTCAAGGCGCAGGGGGGGAACAGCGACTGGATTTTGCATCCCGAAAAATTCCCGAAGGCGAAATATTCGCACACGGTTACCGCGCAGGAAGAAGGATATATTACGAGTGTCGACACGGAAGGATACGGCGTTGCCAGTTTGTTGCTCGGCGCAGGACGAAACACGAAAGAGGACGTTATCGATTTTGCGGCAGGCATCGTATTGAAGGCAAAAACGGGCGATTTCGTCAAAGCAGGCGATCCGATAGCCGTTTTATATTCGGATAAAGAAACGGGGTTTGAAGGCGCAACGGCTCGGTTGTTGGCTTCTACCCATATCGGCAAGAAAAAACCGCGGGAAATGCCTTTGGTTTTGGACGTCGTACAATAAAAAAAGGTATAATAAAAACAGGCGTTTTCAAACGCCTGTTTTTTTGCTGTAAAGGGTGAATTATATTATCAAGTGCAATACTGCAAGATTTATTTAAACTTTTTCTTAATAAGCGGTGCGCTTAGTTTGCAAAATCACCGTTCGTTATTCGTGGATTTCTACTGTATAAGCCACGCTTGCCGATTGATTTGGCGCAACGTGCGTCATATCCGCTTTGTTTTCCAAGTTATCGATAATGCCGTCGGTTGCAGGCAACGCGCCCCAAGGTTCTAAGCAAACAAAGGGGGAATCCGTATCGCCCGGATGCCAAATTCCGAGATATTTGAAATCGTCAAACTTCATCGAAACGTAACGGCTTTCCTTTGCGGATTTTATAGACACGCGGCGTGCGGTATGGCTCAAAATTACGGCGTCGTGATTAAACAAATCGTGCTGTAAAGGCAAGCGAACGCCGTCCTCTAAAGCATACGGAATGGATTTTCCTGCCATGAAACGGTCGCTGTCGGATAAAAGCTGGCGTTGTACGCAGGATTTTTGGTCAAATTCTATGTAATAATCCTCAAACTCGCCGTTTCCGAAAGGCACGTTGATGCCGGGATGTCCGCCGAATGCGCAAATCAAAGTTTTATCGTCCGTATTCGTTACTTTATAACGGACGTTCAAAACGTTATTCTCCAACTCGAAAAAGACGCGGAATTCAAAATGGAAAGGATATTCTTCCAACGTTTCTTCATTTTCAGTCAAAAGCAACGTAAGACGGGTTGCGGAACGTTCTTCCAAGCGGAAAGCGTAATAACGCGCAAGCCCATGCGTACGGGATTTGTAAAGATTGCCTTGATATGCGTACAAATTTTTATACATTCTACCGATGAACGGGAAAAGGTTGTACGCTCTGCCCGACCAGTATTTTGAATCGCCTTGCCAAATGTATTCGGTATTCGTTTCTTTCGAATACATAGATTGGAGCTGTGCGCCTGCAGTATCTACGGACACGCGAAATTTGCTGTTTTCGATGGTGTAAATCATAATCGCTCCTTCCCGACCAAAAAAAGTCGGTTACATTCCATACATATTTATTGTATCATAAATCCTGTTTTTTGTAAAGGTTTTCAAAGGAATTTTTCCGTGAAATTTTTTATATCTATATGCTGGAATCGGTTTGAGGGGATAAAATTGAATTTTTTTGACCCTTTTTGTAAAATTTTTGTTTGGTTTAGGTGACTTTTATGTAAATTTATTGTATAATGTAGTCGTGTAACTCAGCGAAAATTCCATTTTTGTATTAGGAGAATGAGGCATGAACGAACACGTAGTCAATATAATCATGATGCTTGCCGCGTGCGGCGCTTTCCTTGTCGGGTTTAAATTTTTAAGCGACAATATGGAAAAGCTGGCGGGAAACAGTTTGAAAAAACTGTTCAATAAGACGTCGGATAAAAAGCTTGTCGGCGTGGGGATCGGTGCGGTTTCTACTGCGGTCGTGCAAAGCTCGGGCGTTACGACGGTCATGGTCGTGGGTTTCGTAAACGCGGGGATTATGTCGCTATATCAAGCGGCGACGGTCATTATGGGCTCAAACATCGGTACGACGATTACGGCGCAACTTGCCGCGCTCAGCTCGTTCGACATTGCTCCGATCTTTATTGCGTTGCTTTTCATCGGCGTAATGATGGAGATGCTTTCCAAAAACGATAAGGTTAAATCGATCGGGCTTGCGATTGCCGGGCTTGGGTTGGTATTCTTCGGCTTGGAGATTATGTCCGATTCGATGAGTACTTATAAGGAATCGGAAGCGGTCATCGGGCTGTTGGAATCGATCCAAAATCCCTTCTTGTTGCTGTTGTTCGGCATTGTATTCACGGCTGTGTTGCAATCATCCAGTGCGGTGACGACGATCATTATCGCGATGGCAACGCAGGGATTGATTATCGGCGGGGGCGGAAACGCAGTGCTGTATATCATTCTCGGGTCGAATATCGGCTCGTGCGCGACGGCGCTTATCTCGTCCATCGGTACTTCGGTAAATGCAAGGCGTGCCAGTATCATTCATTTGTTGTTCAATATCACGGGTGCGGTGTTATTTACGATTATGCTTCTCATTTGGTCGGACGGAGTCGTAGGATCTAACTTCTACGAAGTGACCTTTATGAGATGGTTCTCGGGTGAAGGTGCGGAAGGTACGCAAATCGCTATGTTCCATACCTTCTTTAACGTACTGTGTACCGCGATGTTTCTGCCGTTTACAAAAGTACTTGTAAAACTTTCACAACTTATCGTCCCCGACAAAAAGCAAAAGACGGAAAAAGAACCTTGGGAATTGGCGTTTATGGACAAGCGTTTCTTGACGACGCCTACCGTAGCCCTCGGGCAGTTGAAAAAGGAAACTTTCCGTATGGCGGATATGTCGATGGAGAGTTTACAAATCGCTTTCCGCGGCTTTATCGATCGGGATTTGGACGCAATCGATAAAGTATATGCGGCAAACGAAAATATTGCAAAGATCAGCGAGCAAATCAGCGATTATTTGGTGCGAGTTTCAGCAAGCGGCGTGTCGTTTGCGGATGAAAAGTTGGTCAGTGCATTGCATAGCAATATCGGGGATATCGCGCGTATTGCAGAGCTTGCCGATAACTTGACGAAATACACCAAACGCGAAGTGAAAGAAAACCTCGTATTCTCCGACGGTATCAATGAGAAACTCGGCGTTATGCACGAACGTTTACAGCAACAGTATCAGTTGGTGAAGAAGATTATTTTGGACAAAGCGTATGAAATTTTACCCGAATCGGACGGCGTGGAAGACGAAATCGACGCAATGCGCCGTGATTTGGTGGCAGAACATATCGTTCGTCTCAGCCAAGGCAAATGCCGCCCCGAAAACAATACGATATTTATTAACCTCGTATGCAATTTGGAACGTATCGGCGACCATTTGAACTTTATCGCCCACAGCACGGATAACTAAAAAGCAAAGCGCACCCTTCGGGGTGCGCTTTTATCAAAAAAACAAAAACAGCACTTCGTATGAAGTGCTGTTTTTTGGCGACCCAGAACGGGCTCGAACCGTCGACCTCCAGCGTGACAGGCTGGCGCTCTAACCAACTGAGCTACTGGGCCAAATATATGATAAAGTTAAATAAACGGGGTTGGTGGGCCTTCACGGATTCGAACCGCGGACCAACCGGTTATGAGCCGGCAGCTCTAACCACTGAGCTAAAGGCCCGTATGTCGCAACGTGTAAGTTCGCACACAACGCTTATATATCTTAAACGATTTCTATATAAAAGTCAAGTGATTTTTTATAAAAAAGTAAAAAATCTTTTCGACAAAAACAAAAAAAATTCTACGTGATTTGTCAAAATAATCCGTTCGTCTTTTTTTACAATAGATAGGCAAGAAGAAAGGAGGATGAAAAATGCAGATTCGAACCGATTATCGTAACAATATTTTATATATGCGGTTAA
>JAFUIT010000128.1 GCA_017468345.1 Clostridia bacterium | reverse complement strand
CTTCCTCACAGTAGGTGTTCAATCGAGGTGCAAGTTCGAAGAAGTAAATATCCTCTCCTTGCGACCCGTTTTTGTCCTTTTCGACAATACGCTTACCGCTGATCCAGTCCATGATCGTTTTCGCTTGCTCGTCGGTGGCAACTCCGTAGTAGATCGCCTCCATGTTCCACATGGTGTAGCCGTAATCGTACCACTTGTCCTCCGCGTCCGCATACCCTGCGACGAAACGACCCGTTTCTTCATCCCAGAAACCCGTATGGTCGGTTTTGTTGATCGTTTGTCTGAGCGCCGTTACAACGTCGTTTGCGATTTTGGTCAAGCTTTCGGAGTTGTAGTTATATTCGCTGGTACCGTGGTTGAACTGTCTGTCCGCCGTAAGCACCGTCGCCTCCGATTTATCCACGTGCACGCCGTTGTCTTCCAAAATCTTTTCAAGATATGCAAGATCGACCAGTGCTTTGTAGAAATAGGTGTTGGAGTGGAAATCATATCTCGGCATAAAGGACATATCCCAGTACCCGTTTGCGATCGTCATCGCGATTTGATCGCTTCTATACGGAGAAGTTCTGTCCGAATCGTGCCCGACAAGGTAGCTTTGATCGTTGAGGTGTCTTTCCTCATCGTACATTTGCATATAGAAGTTCATCGCCTTACGAGCACGCGTGATATTTTCCTTTAAATATTCCATATCGCCCGTGTATTCGTAATCGAGGCGAAGGGAAGATATCAACAGCGACGCATTGTTGCTGTGTCTTGTATCAAAGGTCGAACGCACATAACTTAATCCAAAATCACCACTCAAAGTTTTTCCTTCTTTGGGTACGATTTCTACCTTGATTTGACGAATGTAGCTTTGCAATTCTTTGTCCGATTTCCAAGCCTCCTCCGCATACATAGGCAGGAAAAGGATATGTTCGTAAATGGACGTATAATCGTACGCGATAAACGCTTTCTCGTTTACGGAAACCTTTTTATCTTCGCTCCATTCAGGATCTTCCGACGTCGTATACCAAACGTATACGTCCTCGATATCTTCCGCATTCTCCGTATACATACGCAAATCGATTTCCAAAAGCGGCGTATAGTACGCGCAAATTTCCTCCGTTTCGTTTTCGGGAACGGGAGAGGTGAATTCCACGCTGTCTGCCGAATTTTCCGCCGTACCCTTGAACAATCCGTTTTTCAACGTTGCGTCGATATTACTCGACCAGTGGGAACTATCCGCGCCGTTGAAATCCCAACTTCTCGACATACCGTCGGTATGATAGCTAAGCGGGAAGGGCCAACCCATGCGATGCTCGCCCGAACTGGAAATCAAGGTCGAATTGGCGTCGCGCACCAAGTCGCTTTCCTGCCATACGTAACCGTATCTGTCTACGGGTACGCCCGAAAGAAGTTTTCTCAGCCCTTCGATACGGCTGATTTCTTCCCCCTGCAAACTGCTCAATGGATAAAATGCCAGCGACATCCATTCCTGCCAGAACAGCTGTTGGCTGGTAAGCCCCGGTTCTGCGCTGATGACTTTTTGGTTTAAGCCGTTTTCATAAATACCGCCCGCTTGCCTTTTAAAGTAATCGTTTAAGAAGAAATCCAAATCGCTGTCCGTACTCTCGAAATACACGAGGTCGTCGCTCTTTTTGGTATATTCGTAACCGTTTACGTTGTAGTAAACCTTTTCATTTCCCGAGGAACTGTCTTTTTCCTTTCCAAAACAGCCCGTCGCGCCAAATGTGGACAAGGCAAGGGAAAGACAAAGAATGCGTTTTAAATTCTTATTCATCTCTTTTCCTCCCGATCGTCATTACGCCCGCCAAAACCGTCAATATAGAGGCCGCGCCGATTGCCGCCGACGAGAAACATCCGCCCGATTTTTCATCGTCTTGCGAAGGATTCTCTACGTCGGGAGATTTTACAACCGTTTGTTTTACGTGGAATACAAACGTTCCTCCCTCGTACGTTACGGTAAAGGTCGCCGTATCACCGTCCGCGGTTTTTGTAACTTGATACTCATTTACTCCCGTTACGTAAACGCTGCTTTCCAACGCTTCGTAATCCACGTTCAGCGTTTCTCCGTTTTCTACGAGCTGACCGTCAAAGTATACCGTCGCCGTCTTGTCTTCGTCCAAAACAAACACGCCGTCTTTTAAGTCGAATTTAAAATTTTCCGCCGTTTTTTTACCGGTGGCAAATTTAAACCCTTCCTTGATTTCGATCGTCACGCCGTTTCCCTGCTCGAAAAGGGGCGCTAACTGCTCGTAAATCATCGTACCGCTGTTAATAGAGATATCGATACCGTAAAAGGAAGTTTGTCCGTAATGTGCGAAAATACACGTTTGATGCGTGTTTCTTGCGTGGATATCCCCGATCGTCTGACCGTTAATCACAATACTGTCCATCAACGATGTTTTATATCCGCCTGCAATAAACGATCCAGAAAAAGTCTTATCATACAGTCCGGCACTGTTTAAAGTACTTTCTCTCCATTTTTCGTGTTCGCAAATATGCGCTACCATAGTGTTCGTGATGTTTTTATTAAATCTCACGTGGATACACAGGTTGCCTGCGAGGTCCTCTCGAACTTCCCAAAAAATGTTCGTGACCTTCGTTTCTTCAAACGCTTTGTCCGTTTCAACGTCGATAATGATTTCTTTTTCGAATATTTGACTGTCGGTAAACGCCCTGTAAACGTTGTAATTGTACGTTTTGTCCAGTTGTTCGCCGTTGGGGAATGCAAAACCCTTTTTCAGTGTGATTTTGTTACAAGCGTAATCGAGGTCCGCGTTTTTCAACTGTCCTTCGCCCGTATACGTCTTGGGCAGGGTTATATTGATTTGATAAATGCCGCGCAGGGAAATCCATTTCCCTTCCGCGCCGTCCGCCGCCGCCTTAATATCGTCAAAGCTGACGCCGTTAATCAAAAACTTCGAGCCGTCCAAAACGTCGCTTGTAAATTCTCCTTTTTTGTTAAAACGGAAATTCAGCAAATACGCCTCATCCGTTTCTTTGATTATCAAGGATTTGTCGTGGATCATTCCTTCCGATTTTTCAGCGCCGAGAGAAAATTCCCCTACGCCCACGTAATTGCGTTCTTCATTTTCCAAATCCCCGTCGTTGGTAAACTGAAATACCAACGTATCCACCAAGCCGTCGTCATTGACGTATAAAGCAGAAGTCAGGGAAACCGACGCCCAGCCTCCAGCCGCCAAAACGTCCTCCAACGGCTCGCCGAGGCTTTCCTCCGTCACTTCGCTTGCGTTGTACGTCACCATCGTTCTCGGCTCGTGCACGTAAAATCTTAAATGTATGGTCGTAAAAATTTCAGCGTCGATAGGGTTGATAAACTCCATTACGAACAAGCT
>JAFUIT010000007.1 GCA_017468345.1 Clostridia bacterium | reverse complement strand
GTAAATCCGTAATGGACGAATCCTTCAAATGCTTCAAGAATTTAGTGCTTGCAACTTCTTCTTCACCCAACAGCTCGCCCGTTGTCAAACGGTCGTTCATACGGGAAATAAGGTTGTCGTTGCCTGCCAACTCGCCAAGGCTGTGTTTGATAAACATAGCGGGTACGTCCGCTTCGTCGGTGAGGTAATATACCTTTGCGTAATCGTCCGAAGGGTCGTCGGGGGTAAGGTGCCCGTCGTTTGTTTCAATCGTCTTTTCGGGATCTGCCAATACGTATTTATACGTAATGCCTTTGTTATCGGTATACGTACCTGCCGTGGTGTCTAAAACGTAGCCGTTCACGCCTTCCGCCTTTTGCGCCAACAGTTCACCGTATTCGTTATACACGCGGGTAGTGTCGTTGGAGATAGCGATGTACTTTTGCAACATAACTACCTTATCGTCGCTGTCCAGCTCGTAATGAATGCCTTTCTTACCATACAAAAGGTACATTTCCAAAGCGTCGTTATGGTTGGCGTCCATGATATCGGAAATTGCTACGTCATTGATGATATCGTTTCCGCGTTCGCGCAAATCGCCGATGGTACGGGGTTCCGCGCCGTTGATCATGGTAATCGCTTTCGTTTCGGGATCTACCGTATAATCAACGTCCAACGTGCCGTATGCAAGGGAGAAAAGAATCTTGTGCGGAGTGGGCTCTGTCAAGTAGTTGACCTTCAACGCGTCTTTCAAATAGATGTTGTTGATGATCTGCGACGAATCTTCCGCAAGGTTACCGATCATAACTTTTTTGAAGGTTGCTTGTTCCGCGTCGTCGCTCGGCGTTTTATAAGCGTAGTATTTACCGTCGCTGTTTTGTTTCAAGTAATAAATGTCCGTGCCGCCGCCGTTAAAGATTGCAAATCTTTTCATTTTCAGGAAACCGTTTTCCGCTTCCGTAACTTCGCAAAGGACGGGTTCGCCTGCATAATCGACAAATACGTCGCCTTCCTTTTCGAAATAGAGGGGGAGCATGGTAACGACGGGATGTCCGTTTTCGTCCAACTTAACGTTGCCAGACTCGTCTTTTTCTATGACGAAAGTCGTATTTTCTCTACCGTATGCCATGGAAAGCATCATCGAGTCGTCTGCTTTCGGTTGAAGAACTGCCGCAACCGAAATATTGTTGATGAGGGAGTTGGGGTCGGAACCGAAGGTTTCGAAGGTCGCCGCTTCATAGCCCTCGTTCATGACCACTTCGCCGTTTTCGTCAAGGTGATAATGTACCCCTTCTTCACCGTAACAAACTTCCATCAAAATGGGCTCTAATTCGTGACCGCCGTTGGTGGCTTTCAACATATTACCCATGGGCGTCGTACGGAAGGTTTCGCCGATATAGTTAGGCAGTTCGGAGAATTCGGTATTCAGCATGACTTCGGTTTCCATCGCCGTACCGAATTGCGAGTTCATGTTGGAAACCATGTCATCGACGTAATCGCCGACTGCGGGCGCGATTTTATTGATGCCTGCAAGATTTTTGTTCTTGACCGATTCCATCAATTCCTTCGCGATGTCCAACAAAGTCTTGTCTTCATATTCTTCGGCAAGCAGTTTGTTTTTCACCTTTTCATCGTAATTAAGACCTGCAAAGCCGCCGATCAATTCGATGGTGGGTCTTGCGGGGCTGTTCAATGCAACGAACGAACCGCCGACAATGCCGCCGATACCTATAATCAAGCCCAAGAAAAGAGCGACGATGGTTTTTAACCAACCGCCTTTCTTTTTGGCATGTTTCTTGGAGGAGTCGGGGAGCATTTCGTTTAAAACGACTTCCGATTCCATCTCGAGGCCATATTCTTCGTAAAGGTCAGACATGTATGTATCTCCTTTCTTTTTTCATTTCCGTCCCCGTATTTTCGGGGGTAACATACGCGTGCGCGCACGTGTAGCACGCCACACTAAATATATATACGTATCTATTATAAACGATAATATTGAAAAAATCAAGTGTTTTCGTGAAAAAATAAAGCGGAAACATAAAAATGTTCCCGCCAAAATATGGTTTTCTTTATAAAAACGGTGAAGCGTATCCCTCGAGGCAAAAAATTGCCTTATTCAAAAAGGGGAATGGTTGCAAGATAAATGACGTCGTCGCGATCCGCCGCGTCCGCCTCCGCCAGCACAAATGCTTTTTTATGAATGATGCCGCCCGCTTTTGCAACCAAATCTTCCAAACCCTTCAAGGATGCGCCCGTGGAGACGACGTCGTCGATGATGCCGACTTTTTTACCCTTGATCAAATCCACGTCGTGCTTGGAAAGGTACAGTTTTTGAGGCTGGCCCGTCGTAATGGAGGATTCGATGGTGATTTCGATACCGTCCTGCATATACAGTTTTTTGCTCTTTCTCGCTACGGCGTAATATCTTTGTCCCAGTTCTCTTGCAGTACAGTGCGCCAACTGCAAACCCTTCGATTCAGCGGTGATCAACACGTCGCAATCGGAAAGAAGGGGCGCGAGTTTTTTCGCGCAGTGTTCGGTCAGTTCGCTGTCGCCGTGTAAATTGAAAAACGCAATGCCGATGCCGCTGGGAAGCGTCAAAATAGGCAATTCTGCTTTAAAACCTTCGATGTCAACGGTATGAAATTTCATGATTTTACTCCTTATTGTCTGATCGACGTCTTTATTATATCACATTTTCAAGAAAAAGCAAACGGATTTCAAGGGGTTGGTTGACATTTTTCGGCGTTCGTGGTAGAATGTTATAAAAGGAGAGAAAATATGAACGAGATTACGGCAATCACACCGCAAATCAAAGACAAAAGGCGTTGTAACGTATACGTGGACGGACGGTTTTGTTGCGGATTGACCTTGGAGGCGACGGTGAAAAATCGACTGAAAGTGGGACAGGCCGTCACGCCCGAAAGGTTAGCGGAAATACAGCTGGAAAGCGAAAAAAACACCGCCTTCGATAAGGCGCTTACGCACATTTCCGCAACGCAAAAAACGGAAAAGCAGATACGTACTTTTTTGTCGGGGAAGGGGTATTTAACCGCTGTGATCGATTACGTGGTGGAAAAATTGCGTTCATATAATTTTCTCAACGACGGATTATATGCGGAAACGTACACGGAAAGCGCAAGCAAGAGAAAAGGCAGTAAGCTGATCCGAATGGAACTGCGCGGCAAGGGGATCGCGGAGGAGGAAATAGACGCCGCTTTGGATACGCTTTCCCGCGAGACGGAAGAAGAAACGGCGCGCGCATTGTTGGAAAAGTATATGCGCGGTAAAGTTTGCGATAAGGCTACCTTGCAAAAGGCGTATCGGTATTTGCTTGGCAAGGGGTACGATTACGAGGTAATCAAAAGCGCATTGACCGCTTACGGGGAATGCGATGAGGAGTAAACGATAGGGGCAGGTATGCGATGAATAAGATAAATAAAGTCAAACGTGTACACTTTGAAAACATATCGTCTACGCAGGATTACGCCAAGGAAAAGCGTGTGGAGGGACTGCCGATCATCGTGACGGCGGCTTGTCAAAGCGGCGGCAAAGGTACGAAGGGCAGAAGCTTTGTTTCAAGCGATGGCGGCGTATATTTGTCAAAATTGACCTTTTATAAAAATTTTCCTGCAAAACAAGCCTTTCAAATTATGGCAGGGGCGGCGGTCGCCGTGTGCGAAACGTTGCGTTTTTACGGTTTAAGCCCTTTGATCAAATGGCCCAACGACGTACTTGTACACGATAAAAAAATTTGCGGAATTTTGATTGAAAACGTATTTTGCGGGAAGGACGTGGCGTCCTCGATCGTGGGGATCGGCTTAAACGTTTTCAATCAATTACCCGAAGAATTATCGAAAATTGCCACTACGATATATGCGGAAACGGGGCAACGGTTTTCCGTGGAGGAGGTCACGGCGCGTTTGATTGCGGAGCTTGATAAACCGAGAACGATGGAGGACTATCGCGGTTATATCGGGTATCTCAATAGAGAGGCGGTTTTGATAATCGGCGATGAATGCGTACATGGTACGTTGCTTTTCGTTGACGAGGAGGGAGGACTGCACGTGCGGATCCATGGGGAAACCCGTCGTTTGACGGCGGCGGAGGTTTCGGTAAGGATATAAGGAGAGGAATATGTATATACTGACGAATAAACAAATGCGCGAGGCGGATTCTTACACGATCGAGATGCTGGGCGTGCCTTCGCTTCTTTTGATGGAAAGAGCAGGGTTGGCGCTTGCAGAGGTCACGGAGGAAATGTTGCCCGAAGGGAAAATCGTTTGTCTTTGCGGCGGCGGTAACAACGGCGGCGACGGTTTCG
>JAFUIT010000127.1 GCA_017468345.1 Clostridia bacterium | reverse complement strand
GAAAATCAATTTTTTAGGCGATAGTATCACGCAGGGCGCGGGAGCAAGTTGCGAGGCTACGAAATACGTAAACGTGGTTGGGGAACTGCTCGGCTGTGAAGCGAGAAATTACGGCGAAGGCGGCACGCGTATTGCAAAGCAGATTATTCCGTCTGAAATGGCGATTTACGATCGCGATTTTTTAATGCGCGCCGACGGTATGTCTGACGACGCCGATTTTGTGTTTATATTTGGTGGAACGAACGATTACGGACATGGCGACGCACCCCTTGGCGACGTAGAAAGCACGGACGAATATACCTTTTGCGGGGCGGTCAATTCCTTGATTTGTAAACTTTCGGCGCGTTATGGTAAAGATAAACTTTGCTTTATTTTGCCCTTGCACCGCTATAACGAAGACAACGTGTACGGCGAGGGAAACAAGACGAAAGCGGGTGCGCCTTTGTCGACGTACGTTGCGCTGTTGAAAACGCTTATGCAAAAACACGGCGTAGAAACGTTGGAGTTTGAAAAGGAATTTCCTATTCCCGCAACGAACGACGGCACGGACGGGTTGACGGTGGACGGGTTGCATCCAAACGATAAGGGACACCGCATTTTGGCGGAAAAAATTTGCGCGTATATTCGCGCGAAACGGTAAGGATCGGGCGGTATAACGAACGGTTATAGGAGAAATTATGAAACAGTACATAGCGGCAACAACGGCGTTTAACGAGTTGGAAAACTACGTTTGCGCGCCATTGTTTAAAAAGACGTTTGATTATGATAAAAAGGTAGCGCGGTTGGAAATTTCCGTCGTGGGGATATATCGACTGTGGGTGAACGGAACGGAAATCACCAAAGGCTGGCTCGCGCCCTATTTTTCTAATCCAAACCAAGTGGTATATTATGATGAATACGACGTGTCGGCGTTGTTAAAAGGGAAGGATAACGCGATCGTCGTTTTGCTTGGTAACGGTTTTGTCAATTCGAACAGCCACGACGGCTGGGGTTTTGATAAAGCGTCTTACAGGGCTGCGCCTAAATTTTATTTGGGATTGTACGACGGCGAAAATCGCGTATTAACTACGGACGAAAGTTGGACGGCGTACGATTCGCCGATTATTTTCGACGATTACCGCAACGGCGAGTGGTACGACGCGCGCAAAGAAAAAGAATTGTTTATGCAGGGCAGAAAACCGCTTTTGGTAAACGCGCCTACGGGATTGTATAAAAAATGCGAATCGCAATCGATCAAGACGTTTGACGAGTTGAAACCTGTAAAAATCACACCGAGTAAAAAGGGATATTTGTACGATTTTGGGCGGAACGACGCAGGTGTTTGTCGCCTTTCCATTGACGGTAAAGCGGGACAAAAAATCGTTACGTGGCACGGCGAAATTGTGCATGACGGCGTGTTGGATATGACCAATCTCATGAATATCGGGCACGGCGAAACGCAGAAAGAATACGTTCAAAAGGACGTATATATTTGCAAAGACGGCAAACAAACGTATACGCCCTCTTTCGTCTATCACGGTTTTCGTTACGTGTACGTGGAAGGGATTACGGCGGAGCAAGCGACGGAAGATTTATTGACGTTTTTGACGTTCCATAATGATATGCCCGTGCGTGGGCATTTTGCTTGCAGCAACGAAACGATCAACAAAGTACAAGCGTGCGCCGTGCAGAGCGCGTTGAGCAATTTTCATCATTTCCCCACCGATTGTCCACACCGCGAAAAGAACGGTTGGACGGGGGACGCGGTGCTTTCTGCCGAGTATATGTATTATAATATCGAGCCGACGGCGTCTTTTAGAGAATGGCTGGTCAATATCCGCGGAGCGCAAAAGGACGGCGCGTTTCCTGGGATCGTGCCCACAGACGCGTGGGGGTATGCTTGGGGCGGCGGTATGGGCTGGGACAATATCCTTGTGGAATTGCCCTATCAAATGTACCGTTTCACAGGCAATACCGAATACGTAGCGGAAAATATTGACGCGTTGGAAAGATATTTGGATTTTATCCACACAAAGATTACGGACGAAGGCTTGATCGATTACGGGCTTGGCGAATGGGTGGAAATCGGCGGTAATAACTGGGTTCGCCAAACGCCGACGGAAGTTGCTAATTCACTCAACTATATTGATTTTATGGCGAAAGCGGCGTTCCTGTTTGACGTTGTGGGGAAAGCGGAGAACGCGCAAGATGCAAGACAAAGGCAGGCGGATATGATCGCGGCGTTCCGTAAAAAATACGTAAAGGACGGTATGGTGGCATGCAAAACGCAGACGGCGCAGACCTTGGCGCTGGCGTACGGAGTATTTACGGAAGAAGAACAGCCGCAAGCCTACGAACGCTTAAAATCGCTTATCGAGCGAGATAACGACCGTATTAAGGTAGGTTGTTTCGGTTTAAAATATATCTTTGATCAACTTTCCGAGCGCGGTAATACAGCCAAAGCGGTGGAATTGATCGCAAATCCCCGTTTCCCTAGTCATGACTACTGGGTGGAAAAATGCGGGTTTACCACGTTGCCCG
>JAFUIT010000126.1 GCA_017468345.1 Clostridia bacterium | reverse complement strand
GATCATGCCGGGTACGCCCATGCCGATACCTTCCACGTCGTCCGTATTAAGGTCCGTCTTTTTCATCAGCATTTTTACGAGGTTAGCAATATTCATCGCAACCCTGTCCGCCCCATTTTCACTTTCGGTGGGAACTTTGTCCTGATAAATAATATTGCCGAGATCGTCTACAATCCCGCCCTTGATGAACGTGCCGCCAAGGTCGATACCGACGTAATATTTACGCACTTCCGCCATAATCAAACGCATATCGCCCGACAGTTTCACCTCGCCGTAGCCTGCGGGCACAAACAAACTGTCGCCTGCCTTTACCGCTTTTCCGTCCGCGTCGCCCTTGCCTTCTACGCAAGTGATGCACTTGAAAGAATTTTTATCCGCCGTCACCGTCGCTTCGCCCTTTACAACCACCGACGTCGTAGTAAAATAACGGCTCAAACCAAGCAATTCTCCCTGCGCGGTTTTGAGATTTAAAGGAGTATATTCGTACTTTTTCAAATCGGTGACTTTCAACGCTTTTTCCACGTGCAGTTCGCGCAAATTGCCGTTTTTATCCCGTCTGCCGTAATCGTATACGCGGTAAGTCAAGTTGCTGTTTTGCTGAATTTCACAAATCAAGCAGCCCGTCGCGATGGCGTGAATCGTCCCCGAAGGGATAAAGTAGCAATCCCCCGCTTTTACCTCAAAGAAATTCAAAAGATCCGTCAGCGTATTTTCCTTGATCGCGGTTTCATATTCCGCTTGCGTGACGTCCTTTTTAAAACCGAGGTAAATCCCCGCGCCTTTTTCCGCTTCGACGATATACCACATTTCCGTTTTTCCGAAACTGTTTTCATGTTCTAAGGCATACTTATCGGAAGGGTGTACCTGCACGGACAAGTCCTGTTTTGCGTCGATCAATTTCACCAACATCGGGAAGAAGGGAAAACCGTCGCAGTTTCTGCCAAGCTCCTTTGCCGTTACCTCCTCCTGCAACGTTTTACCGTTTTCCAAACGGGTAGGGCCGTCCTTGTGGAAAGACAGTTCCCAGCTTTCCGCAACGGGGTCTTTATCCGTTTGCTTGCCGTACTTTTCTTTCAGTTTTACACCGCCCCAAATATTGTCCTTGCATTCGGGAATCAGTTTCAAAATTTCCATATCTACACCTCGTTTTTTATAGACAGTATGGCGATATTTTTCAATTTCAACGCATACCTGCCCCTATCTTTTGTATTTACAAGTCAAACGCAACTGCCGTGACGTCGTCCGAATAATCACCGCCGCAAAATACCCCCAGCGCCGATTTGATCTTCGCGATAAAGTCCTCCGCGTTGCGGCTTTGCATCAACACGCTTTCCGCGCGCTCGATACCGAATTGTTCCCCTGCGGAGTTGGTGCATTCCGTCACCCCGTCCGTCAGCATAACCAAGATATCCCCGTGCTCAAAAGGCATTTCGTTTTCCCGATACTCAAAATCGGGCATCCAGTTGGATATGGGCGGCGCGGGGGCTTCGATTTCGTTGATCCCGTACTCGTTTTTCAACAAAATGGGTACGTTGTGCCCTGCCACCGCATAACGGAGCAACCCTGCATTTTTATCAATACGCACTGCGGAAACGGTGATATACGAACGCTCGTCTTGATTTAACTCGTTAAATTTCGCATTTAGTTGCGACAGCGCAACGGAAAGATCGGGCTGTTTTTTGTCAAACGCAGCTTTGATGAACGCAGACAGCATACCTGCAGATATCCCTTTGCCCGACACGTCGGACAAAATGCCGTAGGTTTGGCCGTTCAACTCGTACACGTCCGGCAGGTCGCCGCCGACGCCGTATTTGGGAATGTAGGTGTAGGCATAATTGACCCCACCCATGCTTTTCCCTGCAGGCAACAAACGCCGTTGTATTTGCTGTGCGGAAAGCATTTCCCGTTCGATTTCCGTTTGGTAAGTCCCCTCGGTCAGGCCCAAAAACAGCTTACCCTTTTCATCGATGGGCAACACGCGGATACGCATGGACAGCTTGTCCGTCCGCCCGCCGCGGTCAACCGTAGTATGCATCGTTTCTTCCTTTTCAAGATTGTCTGCGATCGCATTTTTCATCACGCGTAAAAATGCGCACTGTCCGCAATACGCGCCCTCGCCGCATTTTCCTTCCTGACGGCATCCGACCGCTTTGGAAAGACTACCCGACGCCTTTCCGCCGTCTGAAAATGAACGGCGAAACGCCGCGTTCGTGAATTTCACGCGCAGCTTATCGTCAAACACGAACACCCCTTGAGGCATTCGGTCTAATACTTTTTTATACCGTCCGTTGTTCATTTTCTATCCTTTTGCAGGCATTTCATCGCATACCTGCCCATTTCTTTTAATAAAATTTCAGCCCTTTACGCAATTTTGCCTCAAACGCATGATTGTGGTATAATTCCCCATCCAACTGTATGGGGCAATCGTTTTCAGGCAAAAAGGTTACGCTTTCACAGCGGAAATAAGTAGTCAACGGATACTCGATGACTTTTCCCTTCATCAGCTGAATAAACGCCTTAATGATCTTCCATTTCCCGCCGATACAATCGACGATGACAACGTCCATTTGCCCGTCGTCCTCTTTTGCAGGCGGACAAATTTTGATACCGCCGCCAAACTGCGAACCGTTGCACGCGGCGCAAATCAAAACGTCATGCGTTTCCTCTCTGCCCTCGCTGACAATTTTTACGCGGTATCCCTTAAAGGCAAACAAGCTTTTGATGAGGCTCATCAAATATTTCAGTTTCCCTTTCATCTTTCCCTTTTGACAACGTTCCAAAACGTCCACGTCCATACCAAGCCCCGCAACGTTCATGCAACGCGTACCGCTGACGTCGATATAATCCACGTCCTGCGCCTCCCCGTCCAAGATGCGTTTCATCGCCTTTTTGGGATCAAGCGGTATCCCGCGTCTTTCCGCAAAATCGTTGCCCGTACCCGAAGGAATCAACCCGATTTTGCAAACGGTGGGATCGGAAAGTCCGTTTAACACTTCGTTCAGCGTTCCGTCGCCGCCGAGTACGATCAACTCCGTTTCACCCTGCTCGGTCAATTTTCTCGCGATCGCCTCCGCATCGTGCACGTCGCAAGATTGATGAAGTTGATACGCGATACCGCGTTCCTGCAACATCTCCTCTACCACGCGCAAATTTTTCGACGCTTTCTTTTTCCCGGCTACGGGATTAAAAATAATGTGATACATCTTTCTCCTCTGTGCAAACAGCAAAAGGGTCTTTTTTTCTTTTAGAAAAAAATTTCGCTAAATATATTATATAACACTTTCACAAGAATTGCAATTTATTTTTGAATTTGATATACTGTAAATGTAAAAAAATTTTAAAAAGGAGGGAAAAAATGCGCGAAAAAATGAAAAAACTGTTGCCAAAGCCTTTGATACGGCTTGCGGAACGCTGTCCTTCGCCCCTATACGTTGTAGGCGGCGCCGTTCGCGACCTACTTGCGGATTTAACACCCCTAAGCGGTGTGCGCGACTGGGATATTTGTTCCCCCATGCGTTTCGACGACTTTTTATCCCTCGCCAACGAATGCGGTTTTACTGCCAAATCGGTTTTCCGTACAACGGGTACGGTAAAACTGCTCGACGAAGAAAAAAACGAGTATGAATATTGCAGTTTTCGTTCGGATAAGTATATTCGAGGCACCCATGTCCCTGTTGAAATCTTCTTTACCGAAGATATCGGCATGGACGCGCGCCGCCGCGATTTTACGGCGAACGCCGTATATTTCGACGTAAAAAACGCCTCTTTCGTCGATCCGTTAAACGGAATCGCCGCCATTAAAGAAAAACGGCTGACCACCGTTGCGCCCAGTGAAAAAGTTTTCGGAGAAGACGGGTTGCGTTTGATGCGCCTTGCCCGTCAATCGGCTTGCCTTGGGTTTACTCCCGATGAAGAATGCCTTGCAGGCGCAAAAGCCAACGCCGCACTCATCGACGATATCACCCCCGAACGCATCTATACGGAACTTTGTCAACTGCTCTCCGCCGATAAAAAATACGGCGTCAAAAACGGACATTACGTCGGTTTGAAAATTTTAGAAGAAACGGGTGTTCTTAATCACATTCTTCCCGAGCTCACTCTTGGAAAAGGAATGACGCAACGCGCCGATTTTCATAAATACGACGTGTTGGAACACTCCCTTCGCGCCTGCGCCTACGCTGACGAAAGCATTCGCCTTGCCGCCCTTTTACATGACGTAGGAAAGCCGTTTTGCACCTTGCGCGACGGCAACGCTTACCAGCATCCGCAAGAGGGCGCTTTGATCGCAAAGGAAATTTTAACCCGCTTAAAAGCACCAAAAAAGACAATTCAACGCATACCTGCCCTCGTCGAATGGCATATGTACGATTTTAATTGCAAAACGGGTGAAAATAAGTTGCGTCGATTTTTCGTCACGCATCTCGATATTTTAGACGAGCTTTTGCTTTTGAAACAAGCGGATTTTTCCGCTTGCACGGACGATTTTTCCATCGCCCCCACTTGCCGGCGTTGGCAAGCTGTGCTTGAAAAAATGAAAGAGGAAAACACCCCTTTCCGTTTAAAAGATCTTGCCCTTTCGGGAAAGGATATTTTGGAGCTTGGCGTTCCCGCAAACCGCGTTTCGGAAATTCTCAGCGCCTTGCTTTTACACACTGCAACCCACCCTACGGAAAACGAAAAACAACGGCTGTGCCGCCTTGCGTTGGGTATTGCGAAAAACGGATAAATATAGCTGTGAAAACGGCGGAACTTAACTGTTCCGCCGTTTTTTTATTCGGATAATTCCCATCCCAAACTGCGTTCGACCGCGCGGTGCCATTTCCTCATCTTCTCCGCACGAATTTCCGTCGGCATATCAGGCAGGTATTTTTTATCGATTTTTTGCGCCGCCGCCAAGCTTTTTCCGTCCTTCCAAAGCCCGACCGTCAAGCCTGCCAAGCGCGCCACGCCAAGCGCCGTCGTTTCATGTGAGGCGGGTTTGATGACTTCCGCCCCCAAAACGTCCGCTTGGAATTGCATTAAAAATCCGTCACGCGAAGCCCCGCCGTCCACCTTTAAGGACTTCAACGGCATACCCGTGT
>JAFUIT010000125.1 GCA_017468345.1 Clostridia bacterium | reverse complement strand
TTATCCAACTCCGCATCCCCCGTCACAAAGGTCACGTTCATCATCGAACGGCTGTCTTTCGCAACGGGCGCTTGGTAATAATTTTGCCCGTCCAAATAATCGTACAACAGCGCCGCTTTCTTTTCGTTGCGCGCTTTCATCGCAGTCAAGCCGCCAAGCGCCAAAATCCATTCGTAAACGAGTTTCGCCATATAAATGCAATAGCACGGCGGCGTATTGTACATCGAGCCGTTGTCCGCCATCACTTTGTAATCGAGCATTGTGGGCGTTTCCTTTCTCGCCTTACCCAGCAAATCCTCGCGAACGATCACAACGGTCAAGCCTGCCGGCGCCATGTTTTTCTGCGCGCCCGCGTAAATAACGCCGAATTTCGACACGTCCACGGGTTCGCTTAAAATACACGAGGACAAGTCCGCGACCAACGGGATATCCCCCGTATCGGGAATATAGGAAAATTTCGTGCCGTAGATCGTATTGTTCAAGCAAATATGCACGTAATCGGCGTCCTTGCGGAAATCCTCTTTCCCCACCTTCGGTACAGCGGAAAAATTGATATCCTTACTGCTTGCGGCGGCATACGCGTCGCCGTATTTCTGCGCCTCCTGATACGCCTTCGTCGAAAATTGCCCGGATAATACGTAGTCGGCTTTGCCGCTTGTCATCAGGTTAAGGGGAACGGCCGCAAACTGCGTAGACGCCCCGCCCTGCAAAAACAGCACCTTGTAATTGTCGGGAATTTCCATCACCTTACGGAAAAGATTTTCCGCTTCCGCAATGATCTTTTCATAGACGGGAGAACGGTGGCTCATTTCCATAACGGACATACCGCTATCCTCATAGTTCAACATCTCCGCCGCAGCTTTTTTCAATACCGCTTCCGGAAGCATCGAAGGCCCTGCCGAAAAATTGTATACTCTTTCCATATCTCACCTCTCTCTATTGCAGGTTTATCAAACGAAAAAATCGAATAAACCCTACAATATCATCAAAAATATTGATTAAGCCATATTGTATCATAAATTTATGCGAAAATGCAAGGATTTTAAAGGGAAAAACGCAACTTTTTTATAAAAAACTTCTTTTTTACAAAATATGCGAAAAACAAGGGAAAAGGTAGCTGTTTTCAGGCAAAAAACAAGCGCCCCTTTTAACGAGGAGCGCCCTTGTGATTATATACGTTTATCAATTCGTTTCCAACATGATCCGAATGATCTCTTTGTCCGTTTCCTTCATACCTTCATGCGCCAAACGGGAAATACTCTTGATCGTGTTTTCCACGCCCGCCTTGACGATCCCGTCGCCTGCAAAAAATTCGTTGCCGTTGTAGTACATATTCAAGCCCAACAAACCGCTTTCGACCGCCGTAGCGATCTTCGCGGCGCAACTTGCTTTCGCGCCGTCGCAAATGATACCCGAATCGATGGCAAGCGCATTGACCAGCGTATGGGAAATTTCCTTTTCCCGTCCGCCCAGCAAATACGCCACGCCGCACGCCGCGCCCGCCCCCGCGGAAACTACGCCGCAATAGGCGGACAGCGCGCCGATCCCGTCCTTTAAATGAATGGTAACGAGGTTGGAAACGCAGAGCGCTCTATACAATTTTTCTTCCGAAGTATGTAATCCTCTTGCATATACGATTACGGGTACGGATGCCGTAATCCCTTGGTTGCCGCTGCCCGAATTGATAACAACGGGCAATTCGCAACCGTTCATACGCGCGTCGCTCGCCGCCGCCGCATACGCTTTCGCCGTGATCTTAATATCCGGCTGATAAGCGCGAAACAAAACTTTGCCGACGTTTGCGCCGTAAGAATTTTTCAGCCCTTCTTCCGCAATCGCCATGTTGTACGAAATTTGTCTATCGAGCGTGTCTTTGATATCCGCGATATCGACTCTGTCAGCGTATTCAATGATGTTTTTCACCGTCAAACTGCTTCTGTCCGCGCGCTCGACGTCCTTGGGCGGATTTTCGTATAACGTCACTCCGTCCCTGCAAATACGAACTATGTTTGTATGCGTATCGCAAATCCGCACGAATGCGGTATGTTCCTGCGATTTCAACGTGATCGCAATATCGAAAATACGCGCTTCGGCGGGAGTGGAAACTTCCACGTCAAAGCTGTCCAACGCCCCTCTCATTTCTTCGATTTGTTGAGGGGATACTTTGGAGATGACCTCTAATTCCGCGTCCGCATTTCCCGCGACAAGCCCTGCGATAAACGCCGATTTAATACCCCGCATACCGCCCGTATGCGGTACGGTAACGCTCTTTGCGTTTTTGACAATATTACCGCTGACCTCTACTTTTGCGGAAACGGGCGTATCGTTTAAAACCGCGCGCGCTTTCGCCGCCGCATAGGCGATCGAAATCGGCTCGGTACAGCCCATTGCAGGTACAAGCTCCTCTTTCAGTATTCGTGTATAAAGTTCAAAATCCTCTTTCGTAAGCATACTATCCCTATTCATCAACCGACGGTAACCGCCGCTTCTTTCTCGGCAAGTTCCGCTTGTTTTTCCAAAATTTCTTTCGCGCCGTCACGCTTATCGATCGTATACGTGGGCACAAGACGTTTTACCCATT
>JAFUIT010000124.1 GCA_017468345.1 Clostridia bacterium | reverse complement strand
TGAAAAACTGAGTGGTTTTGATATCCGAGGTAAAAAAGAGGAAATAAATTCCAGCCCCGACGGGGAATAAAAAAGATATCTTTGCCGATACTGATGATATCGGCGGAGATGAGAATTTTCGCTTGAATATAAAGAAGGACCACCGAAAAGCCATTGCCTTTCGATGGTCCTTCGTGATTTTGAAATAAAAACTGCGCGATCCTTTTTTGCCGAAACTTACCGAAGCGGAAACGCCGCAGGTGACTACTGCAAAGCTACCTTATGGCACACGCAAACATCCGCTTAGAGCTGCTACATTCCTGTCCTGACACGGTTCACGGCATTACGTTGCATAAGACCTTGCGATCAACGTTCCTTACGGCGCGCAAACCTTCCATAAATTCCGTCGAGAAAGGCATTCAGCTCTGCTATAGCGGATTGCAGATACAGGGTGCCGCTAACTCCCCACCTACGCGCAGCTTATATATTATACACTATTTTTTTTTGAATAGCAACCGTTTTTGCCGTCTTTTTTTGTCCGTTTGGTGAAAGGACAAGGGAGATTTTGTCAAAAAATAACGGGAAATACTTTTTTGCGGTTAATGCATTGACAATTTTGCCGTAAAAGGGTATAATAATAAGGATTGGAAAAAGGAGAAGATATATGTCTGAAAATTGTTCGCATAATTGTTCCAGCTGTTCTTCAAATTGTGCGTCGCGCAAAAAGGAGAGCTTATTAAAAGACCCGCATAAAAAATCGTCCGTTAAAAAAGTGATCGGCGTAGTCAGCGGCAAAGGCGGAGTAGGAAAATCTCTTACGACCTCCCTTCTTGCCTCGTTTGCGCAAAAGAAAGGTCTGTCCGTGGGTATCATGGACGCGGATATCACAGGCCCGTCCATTCCCAAAATGTTCGGGGTGACCGAGCACGCCACGGGCAGTGAGGAGGGGCTCGACACGGTTTTATCCCCCTCAGGTATGCAGTTGATGTCGATGAATCTTTTGCTTGACGACGAAACTTCGCCCGTAATTTGGCGCGGAATGGTCATTTCGGGTACGGTAATGCAGTTTTGGACGGACGTTGTTTGGAAGGACGTCGATTTGCTGTTCATCGATATGCCTCCCGGAACGGGCGACGTGCCTTTGACAGTATTCCAAAGCATTCCCATCGCGGGGATTGTCATTGTGACGACGCCGCAGGATCTTGTTAAGATGGTGGTGGAAAAAGCAGTCAATATGGCAAGGATTATGAATATCCCCGTGCTTGGTTTGGTGGAGAATATGAGCTATCTTTCCTGCCCCGATTGCGGTAAAAAGATCGAGGTTTTCGGGCCGAGTAAAGCGAAGGCGATCGCGGCGGAATACGGCATCCCCGCGACGGCGCGTATGCCGTTAGATCCAAATATTTCCAAGCTTGCGGATGCAGGCAGGATCGAGGATTACGACGGCTCGGCGCTTGCGGAAATTTTTACGCAAATCGAAAAAGCGGAAAGAAAATAAGTTGATTTAATACGAAAGAAAAATATGGGATATCGGGCGGAAAAGGAAAAAGTTGAAAAGAAAATACGGGTCATTCGGTGGACGGTGCTGTGTGTTTTGATGGCGCTGTTGATCGGGCTGTGCACGTTTTCTATTTTTTGTCCGCCGAGTACGTGGAAGTATTACGTTAAAAAGCCTGATCTTGAAAAACGGGCGGAAGGTGAACTGCGTATGCACTTTTTAGACGTTGGGCAAGGGGATTCTATTTTGATCGAACTGCCCGACGGTAAAGTAGCGTTGATCGACGGCGGTAACACTACGGAGCGCACCTCCACCTATATTTTACGGTATATGAACGCGTTGAAAATCGACGTGATCGATTATCTTGTCGTCACGCATGCCGAC
This sequence comes from Clostridia bacterium, assembly GCA_017468345.1. Classification (GTDB taxonomy): domain Bacteria; phylum Bacillota; class Clostridia; order Christensenellales; family Borkfalkiaceae; genus Scatosoma. The sequence continues at coordinate 1,866 of JAFUIT010000124.1, read as the reverse complement.
AGCGATCATTGCGGCGGTTTGGCAAAAGTTGTAGAGCATAAAAAGGTATTGAACGCATACCTGCCTGCCACAAAACCTGAAAAAGCGGATGCGGTCTATGCGGAACTCTACGAGCTGATACTGGAGGAATGCGAGCCTCAATACGCGTCGAGAAGTATCTCTTTGAGCAGTGCCGAGGGGGATTATCCGTACACGTTTGCTTTCGTATATCCATATACCGATTATCTAAAGGAAGATTTTATCGACACTTTTGCGGAAACGGACAACGCCACTTCGTCGGTGATGTGGTTAGATTATATGGGCGCAAGCGCGCTGTTCACGGGCGACGCTCCGTGTGAAGTGGAAAGGATGCTGTCCCGCGACGATTCTTTGGGGTTGCTTACCAACCACGGCGTCGATTTGGACAGTACCGAAATTTTAAAGGTATCCCATCACGGCAGTGCCGATTCGACCTCGCTGGAATTTTTACAGTATTTACAAGTAAAAACGGCGGTGGTGTCTTGCGGTAAAGACAACCGTTACGGCCATCCTTCGGAAACGGTGCGTTCGATGTTGCAAAGCGTTGGCGCAACGCTGTATCGTACGGACGAGCACGGCACGGTGTGTATCACGGTGAAAAATACGGGCGAATATACCGTCGAAACTTTCAAATGAGATAGGCAGGTACGAGTTGAATGAAATAAAGGGCGGATTTTTTGGTAAAATTCGTCCTATTTTTGTTATTTGTGTTGATGGGGAAAAATAAAAAAAGCGGATATTTCTAACGAATAACACAGTTTTTCACCTCATTTTCATTGTAAAATCTTAAAAAATTTGCTATAATAAAAAAGATAAAGCAATTTAATTAAGAGAAAAAAAGGAACTATGTTCCTTTATGAAGGCGATATGGAAGCGATTAAGTTTGAAAAGGTATATTTTTCCTACGACAGCGAGGCGCAAGGCGGCGACGGAGATTTATTTTCTTCGGGCGGCGATTTTGTTTTGCGCGGCGTGGATTTTGCCGTGGAAGAAGGAGAGTTTGTTGCCGTTTTGGGGCATAACGGCAGTGGGAAATCTACTCTTGCTCGTCTGACAAACGGTCTGCTTGCGCCAACCTCCGGTCAAATTACTGCTTTGGGGTTGAGCGCTTCCGATGAGAAAAACTTGTTTGAAATCCGTAAACAAGTAGGGATCGTATTTCAAAATCCCGACAACCAAACGGTTGCCTCGATCGTCGAGGACGATATTGCTTTTGGACCTGAAAACGTAGGGGTGGAGCGCGAGGAAATCGGTAAACGTATTGATTTTGCGTTGCGTGCCGTGGGGATGGAGGAGTTCCGTCATGCGACTCCGACCCGCCTTTCGGGCGGGCAAAAACAACGTATTGCCATCGCGGGCGTATTAGCGTTGAAACCGCGCGTGATGATTTTGGACGAGGCGACGGCGATGTTGGATCCTCGTGGTAGAAAAGAAGTCATGGACGTTGTCTTGCGCTTGAACCGTGAGGAGAAAATCACGGTGATTTTGATCACGCATTTCCCTGAGGAAGCGTTGCTTGCCGATCGGGCGGTGGTGATGCATCAAGGCGAAATCGTTATGCAGGGCAAGCCCGAAGAAGTGTTTGAAAAGGGCGAGGAATTGAAAAAATACTCCCTCGTGATGCCTCGATCGGTAAAAATTTGCCGTCAGTTGTCAACGGCGGGGCTTTCGGTTGCGGACAGTATGGACGCACATACGGTCGCGGAACGGATTTTTCAGGCAAGTCAAAAGGTGAGCCTTGATATGCTTGCTTTAAATAAGACGGACGGGGCAGGTACGCGTTTAGTTGCTCGTAAAATAGAAGAAAACGAGGATATCGGACGAGTATATTGCTAAAATTTGGCGTAC
>JAFUIT010000123.1 GCA_017468345.1 Clostridia bacterium | reverse complement strand
GAACCGCTATACGTCTCATAATTTTCCGCCGTCATCGGGAACATCAAACCGCCCGAGCCCCATCTATTAATCACCCAGCCGTCCGTTTTGCATACGTCAGCCGCCGAAATGCCCGTCTCGTCGGTCTCCGAGGTATACAACCTAACCCCCGACAGTAAATTTGCATAAGCAGTCGTATCGGAAACAGCACTCCCCGCAGCAATCTGCGCGTGTTCGTTCGTCAATAATACGAGGTAATACGAATTGCTCTCTACTTCCCCGCGAAGCTGCACGCCCATCACGGCTACCTCTTTTACCTCTTTATCTTCCGCTTTTGCAAAAAAAGATTTATTTTTGCCAAAGCCGAGTCCAAGCGTTGCAACCGCGATAAGCAAAAAAACAAGCAACGCAATCAACGTATTTTTCAGCCTTATACGATTATTCATCTTAAAACTCAACATTTTTCCTCCAAAAATCTTATTAATATGAGCTCTTTAAAAACACTTTGTGTGTATTTATTGCCTCATTTTATAATCATTCTAATATATGCCAGAGTCCTTTTCCTCTCATTCACTCCTCTATTTTCTATCAAAAATTAAACCAGTCTTCTTCTTTTTCCCCTCAATTTGAAATACATGCAAAACCACGTATACTCGCGCGCAATACAATATTATAATAAAAAAATCCAAATCCTGGAAGAAGAAGAATAAACAAGCCTTCCTTTATCTTTTAATACTTTTATTTTTTAACGCAAGCAACATAAAAAAGCCGTAACCTTCGCAAACACGGCAACAACGTTTACCTCTTAGGCGCGGCGTTGTTTATTCGAACAACTTTTTCGCCAAATCCTTACTGCAACGAATTTTCATCGGTTTTTATGCAATTCTTTAAAAAATAGCCTCGCTCAAACCTCGAATGTTCATTCTTCACTATTCCGTCGTTTCGCTCCTTACTGCATCAACCACGGGAAAAGTCTTGAAACAAACGGGTTTCAGGAGATTTTTCTTTGTTTACTGCGTAGCAAACTTTGCGTAGCGATAAAGAAAATTTTGGTTGCGGAAAGGATTTGACTAATTTTGAAAGGTATGCTATACCTCCAACAAAAGAATGGATACGTACATGGGTACGTCGTTTTGAAAAATTTAAGGTGTGATCACTGCAAAATACTGCGATTGACCACACCTTTGACCATCTACAAGTTCGGACTACCTGGACACAATGGGAACAACAGTACACAAGAGCATCACATTCAGACACAAAAGCACTAAAAAACACCAAAAATTATATAAAAGACGACTTGATATGCCTTGGTGGGCAAAAGGTGGTAGGTTCAAATTTCATGCCTCAACCAAAAATAACGGACAGCTTATCGGCTATCCGTTATTTTTTCGATATCGTTAAAACTTTCCCCTTCAATGCCTTGCATTTTTCGACAAAAGATGTTAAAATAGATGCAAGAATTGTGCAACTGCACATTTAAGGAGGTTTCAAATGGACAAAGTGGAAGAAACGGTTGAAACGGAAAACGTTTCATCAAGCGAATCCGCCAAGGAAACGCCTGCTAAAAAGCAAAACGCGTTTTTCAAAGCGGTTGGATTTGATCCCGTAGCAAAACAAACGAAGATCAAAACCGAACTTGTTGCAGGCGTTGTTACGTTCCTTGCAATGGCGTACATTCTGACGGTCAATCCCAATCAGATTTTCGGCGCAGGCAGTCCCTACTGGGCGTCGGCTTTCATCGCAACGGCGCTCGGCGCAGTCGTCGGCACGTTGCTTATGGCATTCTTGGCGAAGATGCCTTTGGCGCAGGCTTCGGGTATGGGTTTGAACTCTATGCTCGGCGGCATCATCGGCGGATGGGGAGGCTACGGCGCGGCGTTTACACCCGGTCAAGGCTTTATGCTCGTTTTAATTTCCGGGCTTGTATTTTTGTTGCTGTCGCTTATTCGCATCAAGGGTCAAACCTTCCGCGAACTCGTCTTTGACGGTATGCCCGTTTCGGTTAGAAGCGCCATCTCCGTCGGTATCGGTTTGTTCATCGCATATATCGGTTTCCAAAACGCCGGTATCATCGTAACGAACGGTTACACGCAGGTCGGTTTTGTCGATTTCACCAACTGGGGCGATCAGCTTGTGAACTTCCTCGTTCCCGCTTCGGGCGCGGCGAAAACGGCTGTCGTTGCGCTTTCGGGTCTGTTCTTCATCGCAATTTTGGATAAACTCAAAGTCAAAGGCTCGATCATCATCGGTATTTTGTGCGCGGCGATCGTAGGCATCCCCTTGGGCGTTACCGACCTTTCGATCCTTGGCGGCAACGAAACGGTTTCTTGGAAGTTCTGGGAAAGTTTCGGCAACTATTTCAGCGGCAATTCGGAAACGTCCGTATTCGGCTCGTTTGTAGACGTATTTAAGACGGGGCTTATCCCCGAAGGCGTGTCCATCTTCACCATCATCATGATCATCATTACGATGTGCATGATCGATATGTTCGACACGATGGGTACGATCGTGGGCTGTTGCAGCGGTAACAGAGTCCTTTCCGACGAAAACAACAAACCGCATAACTACGGCAAAATCATGCTTTCCGACGCGATCGCAACCTGCACGGGCGCAATGCTCGGTACGTCCACGGTCACCACGTTCGTAGAATCGGGTGCAGGCGTATCCGCAGGCGGCAGAACGGGTCTTACCGCGTTTACGACGGCGGCGCTGTTCTTCCTTTCGATGTTTGCGCTTCCCCTCTTTGCGGCAATCCCCGGCGCAGCGGCGGCATCGGCATTGATCTACGTAGGCGTTCTTATGATGAAAAACAACATCAAATCGATCGAAATGAACGACGCGATCGGCGCGACCTCCGCCTTCCTTACGATCGTAATTATGCTCCTTGCATACTCGATCACGAAAGGTATCGGCGTTGGAATGATCTCGTACACGGTTATGTCCTCCCTTTTGTATCTCGTAGAACTCATCAAATACGCGATCACCAAAAAGGATAAGCCCGTTTGGAAAGTATCTATCGTAACTATCGTCGTTTCAGTGCTTTTCTGCATTTACTTCTTTGTACCCGCTACGGCATTCTAAAACACAGTACATACAAAAACACGGTTGCAAGTGCAACCGTGTTTTTTAATTCACTTCCGCGAAAAATTCATCAAAACTGAGTTCAAATGTCTTCACAAGCGCAATAATATAGCTTGCTTTCGGCTCGTTTACGTTTCGCTCCCAATAATCCACCGCCTTTTGACTTACCCCTATAATTTTGGCAAGTTGCATTTGCGATAACCCCTTTTCAGTTCGTAATTCCTTTATCTTATCGCCAATCTTCATAATTATATTATAGAAGAAATCTTCTCAAAATACTTGACAAAGAAGAAAACTTCTTGTATAATATTGTCACAAACTATATTTGGAGGTTGTTTTTATGGACAACAATAATCTTGTACGTTTCTTATTAACTTTTTTCCTCGGTTGGATCGGGAGTGTTATCATTAACCATACGTCGTTGAAACCTCAAGGATTTTATTCGAGATCGTTGGCATATTTCTTTCTTTCAATGATTACCTTCGGCATTTACGGCTTGGTTGCGTCCATTTGCAATTTAACGTTTGACCCGAGCAAAGAAAGAAATATCGGCTATTTTAAAAGCTAATAAAAAAGTTCAAAACTCAAAAAAACACGGTTGCAAATTGCAACCGTGTTTTTTATTTATCCTCTTGCTACAACAAAAGTGCGATCAATTTCATCCCGAAAACGCAGGTGGGATACAGCATAAAGAAGGCTACGACGCCTAACGCCAACAAAATTCCCGCCCAAGCGATCACGTCGGTAAAAGCGTCGAACAGTCGCGTCTTTTTCAAGACCAGCCATATAAGCACAAGCGCCAACGCGCCGCCGCCAAAGCCAACCGCCGCATATTTCACGTAGGGCGACGAATAGGTGAACACCACTTCGTTTTCCCCTTCTTCTAAAGCGACGGACAACAGCTTCAAGTCGTTATCCAAAAGCTTCGCAGGCTTGCCGTTTACGGTGACTTTATACCCCTTTGACGCGACGAAATTCAGCAGCAAATGCTCCCCTTGCTCCGCCGTGACGCGCGCCGTGATCGTGCCTGCGCCCACTTCGACTTCCGCCGCTTTATCCCAAAGATATTCGCTAAGCTCGGTCGCGGATTTGACCGTCACGTACTCGTTTCCCGTAAAATCTTTTATATCCTCGCCGCGCAAATACCGATACAGCGCCGCCTGATTTTTCCTGCGGTTGGTCGCGTTGGAAACGTTGTCCGCGACAAATTGATAACTCTCCCCGCTGACGCGGTATCCCGACGGGAACACGATGGTATTTTCATACACGTAAAAGTTCCCCCGTTTGAGATGGACTTCGTTGCCGTTTTCGTCCTTTTCTACCACCCTTTTCAGATACGTTTTGCTTGTTTCCAAATCCGAAAGCTGTTCTTTTACCGTCTTTTCCTCATCGTTGGGATCGGCGTAAACGAGGAAATACTTATACCCCATAAACGAATCGCCAAACTCATCGCGGCGGTAGCTCTTACCCTCGTTGTGGGCGCTTTTAAAGCTGTTTTTCCCGTTGCCGAGATAACCGAACATTTGGAAAGTTGCAAAATTGTCCGCGTCAATCACCGAGGAAAATACGCTGAACGAGTTGGCATTTGCCGAAAACGGCGCGCACGCCGTCATTTTATCGTCGTAATCCTTTACGCGGAAATACCCTTCCTCGCGCTCGTTTAATATTTCGGAAATTTCCTGATAATGGCCGATGTTGACGTGTTGCGTCGAGGCGTTTCCCGCCACCAAATGACTGTTGTAAAACACCACCTGCATACTTACGACCGCGATTAAGATATAGGACAAAAAGCGCGGGCTGATTTTTTTGCAGGCAACCATGAAACAGCCGATCGCCGTCAACAAAGTCACAAACACAAAGGGTACGATCAACACTTCGATACCGCCGAGCGAATGGGCAAACCTTGCCGAAAAACCGCCAAGCGAATCCAACAACTCCGCATCCTTGATAAACCAGCCGTACACCATTTGATAGCCGCCCAAAGCGAACAAAATAATGATCACGACGGCAAACAGCGCAAGCGCCGCCAGTACGCCCATACAAACGTAGGACACGGTTTTTTTCTTTTTTACTGTTTTTTGAGTCGGTATCACTTCGTAGATTTCTACCCTTTCCTCGTAGAAATCGTCCTCCCCGTCCTCTATTTCCACCGCCGAATGCATCAAATCGGTATATAGAGGCGAGCCGTCGTAATCGCACCCTTTGTCAAAGCACCAACCGTCGATTGCAAGACACGCGCCGCCGAGGAAATATAAGGCGTTCAAGAACCCGAAACGCAACGCGTATGACATATACGAGCCCATATTCATCAAGTTCATCGCCTCGTCTACAATCAAGGGCAACAAAGTCATTGCCGCCGCCACCAACATGAACTGTGCAAATTTATCCTTCAAGCCCGTGCGGATAAACCAAAATAAGGTCAGCGCCAAAAATACCGAATCAGCAACGATATACGACCACTTACGATACAGCGACTGCGCGTACGTTTCCATAAACGAGGACGAATCGAAATCCCCGATCACCCCTTCCGACGATACGCTGTACCCGTACCATACGTTTTCAAAAAGATCGCCGCCGCGCGCACTGCGCGTATATGCGCCCAGCGCAGGCACTAAAACGGGTAAAGCAATCATAAGAGCCACTGCAAACGATAGGGACAGGTACGCGATGAAACGTTTTCTCTGCCCTTTCTCCACGCAAAGCAGCACATAGGCGATCAGCGCGGGATAAACGGTGAACATGGAAAAGCACGCGATGGAAAAACAGGTATAAATACAACACGCCACCGCGATGGAGAAGGGTAAAAATTTCTCCGTTTTTACAAAGTGCCGAAACGCCGCCGCGCAAAAAGGCATATAAATGAGGAAATCCATCCAGTTGATATACGTGTTCGCCACGAACATATACCCGCAATACGCATATACAGCCCCGATGACGATACACAAATAATCGGGAATATGCCGAAACTGTTTTTTCGCGAACCACGCGCCCGAAAACGCGATGGTCATCAGCTTAAACAGCATCACGATACTGCTGGCGTGCGCTACTTTACCGTCGCCGAAAATCAAAAACAAAAAGCTGAACGGACTAATGAAAAAGTACAAAAACGTGCCCGTTACGTCCGCGCCGCCGACAATGGCGTACGAATACGCGAGAGTGGATTTACCCTGCAAGACGTCGAAAAGATGCTCGATAAAAGGACAAATTTGCGCGGAAAGGTCGTAGCTTGCCGCCGTATACTTATTTCCAAACGGATACACGCCGTACATAACGAGGGCGGCGATATATAAACACCCCACGATCAGAGGCGCAAAAAACAGCGCGTAATTTCGATCGAAAAACGCGCTTGCTTTTTTCCAAAAACTCCGATTGTCCGTTGGCTTTGCCTGTTCTCTTTCTTCCATGTTTTTATTGTAACATTTTTCCGTGTCGAAGTCAATAGTTTCCATAAAAAACGGAGCGTTTTTCGCTCCGTTTTTCTCTATTTGCTTTGAATATACTCGTCGATTGCCTTTGCTGCCACTTTACCTGCACCCATGGCTTTGATGACGGTTGCCGCGCCCGTAGCCGCGTCCCCGCCGCAATACACCCCTTCGATCGAAGTTTTGCCCACTTCGTCTACCGCAATTTCGCCGCGGCGCAACGTTTTCAAATCGGGCGTCGTCGCCTTCAACAAGGGGTTGGGCGAGGTCCCCAACGACATAATGACGCAGTCGACGGGGATCACAAACTCGCTGCCCGCCACTACTTTGGGCGAACGTCTGCCGCTTTCGTCAGGCTCGCCAAGCTCCATACGCACGCATTCGATACCGTTTACCCAACCATAGGTAGGATCGCGCGGATCGGTCGTCGAAGTCGCCAAAATTTTCGTAGGGTTGGTCAAAAGGTCGAAGATAATTCCTTCCTCTTTCGCGTGTTCGATCTCCTCACGGCGGGCAGGCAATTCCTCCTCGCCGCGACGGTAAATGATATGCACTTCCGCACCCAAACGCTTTGCGGTACGCGCCGCGTCCATCGCTACGTTGCCGCCGCCCACGACCGCCACGCATTTGCCGTGCTGAATGGGAGTATGGCTGTGTGCGCTATACGCTTTCATGAGGTTGGAACGGGTCAAAAACTCGTTTGCGGAATACACCCCTTTCAAGCTTTCGCCGGGGATATTCATAAACTTCGGCAAACCCGCGCCGGAGCCGATAAACACCGCCTCGAAACCGTATTCCGCTTTCAATTCTTCAATGGTAATGACGCGCCCGATGACCATGTTAGTTTCCACTTTCACGCCAAGCGCCTTTAAATTGTCCACTTCCTTTTTTACGATCGCCTTGGGCAAACGGAATTCGGGAATGCCGTACACAAGCACGCCGCCTGCAACGTGTAATGCCTCGAACACCGTCACGTCATAGCCCATTTTCGCCAAATCGCCCGCGCAAGTCAACCCCGCAGGGCCACTGCCGACAACCGCCACTTTATGCCCGTTGGAGGGGGCAGGTACGGGTTGAACGTTGCAATTTTCATTGTGCCAGTCGGCAACAAAGCGTTCCAACCTGCCGATACCGACCGCCTCGCAACCCGCTTTAATACCGCGCGTGCATTTGCCTTCGCACTGCGTTTCCTGCGGACATACGCGACCGCAAACTGCGGGCAAGGACGAATCCTCCGCGATGATTTGGTATGCGCCTTCAAAATCCCCTTCGGCTACTTTTGCTATAAATTCGGGAATTTTGATATTGACGGGACAAGCGGCTACGCAAGGACGGTTTTTACAACCGATGCAACGTTTCGCCTCGTCGATTGCCATTTCCGCCGTGTAACCGAGCGCCACTTCGTTAAAATTGCCGTTGCGCACCTCAGGATCTTGCGTGGGCATGGGGTTTTTTAAGGGATTCATGTTAAATTTAACAGCCATCTTACAAAACCTCCTTTTTGAACAGGTTGCAAGTTTCTTCCCGTTCGCGCATTTCAAAATCCGCATACGCCCTCGAACGGCTCATCGCCTCGTCGAAATCGATGAGATGTCCGTCAAATTCAGGCCCGTCCACGCAGGCGAACTTCATTTCTCCGCCCACCGTCAAACGACAGCCGCCGCACATACCCGTACCGTCGATCATGATCGGGTTCATGCTGGCGATCGTCTTAACGCCGTATTCCTTCGTTGCCATGCAAACGAATTTCATCATAATCAACGGCCCGATGGTAATGACTTCGTCAAACTGTTCGCCCTTTTCCAACAGTTCTTTCAAAGGTACGCAAACGTTTCCCTGACGCCCGTACGAACCGTCGTCCGTCATCATGTGAAAATCTTTCGAGCACGCCTTGAACTCCTCCTCCAAAATCACGAGGTCTTTGTTTCTAAACCCGACGATGGAGGTGACTTCCGCGCCCTGTGCGCAAAGTGCCTTTGCTACGGGCAGCGCAATCGCACAGCCCACGCCGCCGCCTACGACGCACACTTTTTTCAATCCTTCCGTATGCGTAGGTCTACCCAAAGGGCCGACGAAATCGGGGATATAATCCCCCTCGTTTTTATGGTTGAGCATTTCCGTGCCCGCGCCGACGATTTGGAAAATGATGGTCACAGTCCCCTTTTCGCGGTCATAATCGGCAATAGTCAAAGGGATACGTTCCCCCTCCTCGTCCACGCGCAGAATGATAAACTGCCCCGGGAGCGCCTTTTTCGCCACGAACGGCGCGTAAATTTCCATTTTCGTCACCGTAGGGTTCAACGATTTTTTCGAAACGATTTGATACATTTTTTCTATTCTCCTTCCGACAAAGTCGGTAAACTGTCTTTTGCGTATTGCTTACATTATATATATATTTAAAAAAATTGTCAATCTTTGAAAGCGGGTTTGCAAAATTTATTTTTTCACAAATCTTTCAAATTTTGCATTGTTTCGATTGCTTTTCCCGCTGAGAAGTAGTATAATGTTTTTCGATTTAACGAAGGAGAACCTCATTTATGGAAGCATTGTTAAGTATTTCCATATCCCTGCTTGCGGG
>JAFUIT010000122.1 GCA_017468345.1 Clostridia bacterium | reverse complement strand
TCATTTTTACCTTTTTTCAGCTTGCTTGCCACGTCGTATTTATACAAAGGCGCTTCCACTTCGGACGAGCCGCAACGAGCTACTCTTTCGCCGTTGACCTCCGCCCAAACGGTGTTGGTATCTTCCGCAAGCAAGACGCATTCTTCGGGGATATCCTCTACCGTAAATTCGTATTTCAAATACAATTTACCGTGATATCTTTGCTGTAACAGCTCGTCAAAAATCCCCATGTGGTGCAAGGGCTCGGAATAATTTTTCCCGTCCGTCGAATAACGGATGAAATCGATGAAAAGATAGTTTTGCGGCGCGCCGCAAACGGTAAATTCTTTGCCCAAAGTCAAAGGTTTCAACGTCTTCTTTTCTACGGGCTTTTCATCGCTTATGTAGAGAATATAGGACTGTCCTTTGTCAAAATGCACTTTCGTCCCGATCACGGTGTATTCGTCCTTCAAAATATCGTAAGACGAGAAGGAAACGCCGTCTTTAAGGCTGAACTGTACGTCTTTATCTTCGCCGAGGTTGAGGGCGTAAATGAAGGTTTTGCCGTCCGCCTCTTTACGAATGCAGGAATACAATTCCTCATTCCTTTCTGCCGTATACGGCTGCGCGGCAATGATTTCTTCCCACGTTACGTTGCTTTCAAGATAATCGTAATCGTACGGTTCTCCTTCCAACCAAGCGGGTTTTTCATCGGTCAACAAGACCCTGCCCCCCGCGTTTACAAATTCATGCAACAATTTCTCGGTGGTTTTATCCATCGTATAAACTTTGGGAATAATGACGTAATCATACGCACATTTGCCAAGAATCAACTGCTTGCCTTCCACTTTACCGTATTTCGCAAGCAACGTTTCATCCAAATAATGGTGCGGGATCTGTCTCCACGACGCTTCTCTTTCCACCGCATATAAACCGTCTTCAACTTCCCCGATGCCATGTCTTTCCACACCGTTGCGTTTGTAGTTAAAATACGTACTGCGGATCGGATGCAAAATCGCCACGTTCACAAGCGCCTCGCTTTCCGCAATCATTTTACCCAAAAGGGAGAAATAATCGTTGAATTCTTTAAAGTTCTTTCTTACCCAAGGATTGACGTTGGAATAATGTGCGGGATAATCGCGTTTTCTTTGTCCGTGTTCGGTGTAAGGCAAAAGATGCTGACACATCAAATTGACGCCGTCCACGTATTGACATTCGGCAATTTCCTTCAATTCCTGCGGGGTAACGTCCCAACCGCAACAACCGTACGTTTCGGTAATAATTTGTTTTTTACCAAGTTGTGCCGCTACGCTGGCAACCTGCGGTCCGGAAATCGCTTTCCACGCGCTTCTGCTCAGCCAGTCGATGCCGGGAATATGCTCAAATTCATAGAAAGGCATTATACCGCCACAGCACCACATCTGAGGGCCGAGATTCGATTCTTCTACGTAATGTCCCGTCAGCTTATAACCTCTTTCGTCGCACCAGTTGTAAATTTTTTCCGCAAAGTTTTTCAGCATCAAACTTTGCATACCTTTCCAGTATTTATAGCGGAACGCGCGATAGCCTTCCTTTTCCACGAACATCAAACCCAAACCGTCCAAGATATCCTCGCCGTATTCTTCTTTAAAATAAGACGCCAAAACTTTGGTATAAGGCATATCCCAACGGTAATACTGAGGCTCGTCCGTGAAGAAACCCTTTAAGCTGTACGTGTCGCGTTTTTTGTATTCTTCATGCGTCATCGCGATGAATTTATCTACGACTTCGGGGTTTAAAATATCCGCCGTAGACGCCGCGTAATGCTGATAAACGTTTAAGCAATTTTCGCAAGGCTCGTTGATTCGACGCAACCCTGCCCCCGACATATCGTAGGAAACCAACGCCTTTTCATCGTATGCGCCGATGGAATAGGTAAGGTATCTATCGTGGTTTTCGATGTCGTCCAAAAGCTTGCCGCCAACGAAACCGCTGGGCCAACCGTTTTCGTCGTACGCATACGCTTCCATGCCCAACTCCTCCGCTTTTTCCGAACAAGCCTTGATACAGCTGAACCACTTTTCCCCTAAATATTCCGTCTTTAAACCGCCGCGCGCGTGCATGAAAAACCCGCCCACGCCGTTGTCGTTCATCCATTCGACCTGATTTACCAAACCCTGTTCGTCCAGCTCGTCGTTCCAAGACCAAAACGGGATACAGCGGTATATCTTTTCTACCTGTTTCATATAATTCTCCTTATAAAAAATAACGGAAAAATACTGTCACGCTGTCAGCCTGACATATTTTTCCGTAATTGTCGTTGTTCCGAACCCTTGCATATTCCTTTTAAAGAAGATAAAAGGGCATATCTTCGCCAAAGCTTACGCGGACAAATCCGTCCTTCCCGTTGCTTGCAGGCGCCGCTTTTACAGCGGGTTTCTTTGCGGGCGTTTTCTTCGCCGCAGGCTTTTTCGCAGGTGCTTTCGCCGCCGTTTTCTTTTCTACGGGCGCGATCAGCTTTTCCACAACCTGTTCGTCGGGCTTTGCGATCACGTGGCTGTTTTCCATATCGGGAGCCGACGTTTTTACGTTGGAATACCCATTGTTTTCTACTCTTTTGATTGCATTTTTACCGATCGGCATACTTCATGATCTCCTTTGTCAATTCAATATATTCTTTCGCGCTACGGCTGGTCTTTTTGAACGTTACGACAGGTTGACTGTTGTCCTGCGCCCATTCGACCGCGCTGTCCACGCGAATATAATTTTCAAACAGCCTTGCCCCTTCCATTTCCTTTAAGGTCTCCATGGTCTGTTTGAAATATTTCTTTCTTTCGTCCGCTTTCGTCACGGCAATCCCCAGCACCTCTAACTTGGGTGCGATGGTTTTTGCCTGATTACAAAAATCGAACATATTTGCAAGCCCGAACAATCCCCAAGGGCTTGCCTCAACGGGAATCACCACGTAATCGGACGCGCACATCACGTTCATCACCCAACCGCCCAAAGTGGGAGGCGAGTCGATGAGAATATAATCGTAATACCCTTTCGCACGTACCCGTTCAAGGCATTTTTTCAACACCCCTTCCCGTTGCCATTTTGCAAACAGGTCGAATTCGATCGAACTCATCAACGAAGTCGAAGGGACGATATCCAAGCCTTCGATATTCGTTTCCACGATATAATCGGTCAAATCCCGTTCCTCTTTCACTGCGCGATAAATATTCTTTTCGCCCTTTGCAAACTCGTACGCTTTTTCCTCGTCAAAGAAGGAAATGGTGAGGTTCAACTGCATATCGCCGTCGATCATCAGTACCTTTTTGCCCATCTGCGCCATCGCGCAACCGACGTTGGAACAGGTAGTCGTCTTACCGCTACCCCCTTTGTTGTTCGCAAATGCGATCACTTTCGTCTTACTCATACTAACACTCCATTGTTTTCATCTATCGTATGTTTTACGTATTCCGTTTGATCGATACCGAAACGGTTAAAGTACGCCACGTCCTTCACCTCGTACACGCCCGTGTCGAACGCGTCGAAATGCTCGTATATAACGTTTCCCGTTTCCTCGTTATAAACTATTTTTTGAATATAGGCGTTGCCTACCCTTGTCAAATCCTCACCCACGGTATAGCTGTCGGCGTATACGATTTCAAAATACCCCTCGGCATAATAAGCCGCCCTTTCCGCCAAAATACCATTCGATTTCCGCGCCTTATTCAGCAGTTCAGCCATCTGTTCTTCCGTCACCGTCAAGTCGATGAATAACTCGACGCAGGTATCCATATATTCGTACCTGGTATAGGCATATTCGTTTACGGTCAACCCTTCCAACTTTTCGGGCAAAGCCGCAAACTCGTCAATATACTTCACCGCTTCGGCGTAACTTTCGGGGTTATTTTCATAATAGGTGCCCATGTAAAGCCCCATCCAAGCGACAAGCGGCACGGCATACATAAATTGACATGCCGTCAACGTCACCAAAGTGATTGCTGTGAATACCGCCGCAAGGATTTTTTTCATAAGCTTAATCCTTCTTATCGCCTGTTTTTACTTTCTTTTCTTCCTGATTTTCCAGCCGCCTTGCGCGGTCCTCGTCGTCCTCTAAATAAGCGGCAAGTTCCGCGATCCCTTCGCCCGTAATGGACGAAACGGGGAATATCTTTTTACAACCGGCGAGCTGCAACCACCGCCTTACCCTTTCCACGTTGGCGTCGGGCTTATCGATGCCCGTAATAATACCGATCGCCTCACGGTTGACCATACTGGTCAAGCAGGGCGAAAAGATCGAATACGGCTCGTTCGCCGACAGCACCAAGCCAACGATGTCCGCTTCGTACGCATACAACGCAAGCGCACCGCTGGTTTCGCGACGTTCGGTATATTCTCCCGGCGTATCAATGACCGTGTCCAAGTAATTGACGTATTGCGTTTTATAATATTTGATTTCTTCTCCGCGCAAAGCCTGCGTCAAGGTCGTTTTCCCCGCCGCCACTCTGCCGAATAACATGATTTTTTTCATGACGATTAGGTTTTGGTCACTTCACAGCAAGTGTAATGCAATTTATTGGTGAAATATTCACGGACGGAAGTGAACGCCGATTCGACGGACGAAACCGAACCCGTGATGATCAAAGTACCCGTAAATCTGTCTACGAACCCGATTTCCGCGCCCGAGGACTTCATCGAGATATCCGCCGCGATGACCGCGCCTTCGTAAGGGATAATTGTCAAAACGCCGATCGCGCTTCTCGTATAATCCACCTGCGGATCCAAACCAAGCTTGGTGTATAACACTTCGCCGGGGTTTGCGATGATATGGCAAAGGGTAATTTGTTTACCGGGGACAAATTCTTGCACTATGACCGGTTTTTCTTTAAAATCCATATATTTCTCTCCTATA
>JAFUIT010000121.1 GCA_017468345.1 Clostridia bacterium | reverse complement strand
TTTTTGGAGGCGCCACCCGGATTTGAACCGGGGGATAAAGGTTTTGCAGACCTTGGCCTTACCACTTGGCTATAGCGCCGTCCTCGCTTGCCCCATTTGGGATATAAAAAAATAAAAAACAGTGCGGATGTTGGAGCGGGAAACGAGATTCGAACCCGCGACATTCACCTTGGCAAGGTGACGCTCTACCACTGAGCTATTCCCGCATATAATCCGCACTGTCTTTTGTTGGTGGAAGTTACAGGGTTCGAACCTGTGACCCTCTGCTTGTAAGGCAGATGCTCTCCCAGCTGAGCTAAACTTCCGTCGAAAGCTTATATACTATACCATATCCAAAAAAGAAAGGCAAGCATTTTTACTAAGTTTTTTAAAAAAAATTTTAAAAAAATCAAAAAAATTTTTCTTGTGGGGTTTTCAACTTTATTTCCATTATTATATATATGTGCAAGATGCGCAGATCGGGACAAAATATGGAGGAAAAATCAGAAAAAATCAATGGTGAGCCGAAAAAATTTATTTTCTTGTTTATCTTATGAAAAGTGCGGTTATATATAAATAATCTCGATTTTTCGATAGAGAAAGTGCCTTCGCTATTGACAAAAAAGGGAAAGCGTGGTACAATAGTAAACGCAAAGAAAATATATGTAGAGGTATTTATAATGAAGTACGCATTAAGAGGTATTACGGCAGAAGAACTTTCCTATTCGATGAACCGCATCAAAGCGGACAAGGATACGAAATTTGAGATTAGACCCCAGTTTTCCCGCAGTGTAAGACGTGTGGCGGAAAACGATAAAATTTGGTTTGTCGCTATGGAAGTAAAAGTGGAATCCACGGAAGAATCCCCTAAACCCTTCAATATGAAGGCGCGTCTTGTAGGTATGTTCGAGGCAGAGGATATTAACGACGAAATGGACAGACGCGATTTGGTCATCAACATGACGGAAATCATCTATCCTTATCTTCGCGCAGCGGTATCTTCGCTGACTGCGACCGCATTTTTGAACCCTCCCATGACTTTGCCCGTTGTGCCCGCAGGTACGATGTTCCCTGAAGATAGAGGCGAAGCTCCTGCAAATGAAGAATTGAACTAACATTCGATCAATAAAAATCGGCTTGTGAAACGCAAGCCGATTTTTTGTTATTTACATTCTAACGAGGGGAACCACTTTCGCGCGGCTTTTGTATGATACAAAATGGCGACGGTAAGGATGGCGATTAGTCCGCAAAATACCCCCTGCATAACGTTGCCGAATAAGCCTCCAAAAGCCGCGGAAAAACCGTATAGAATGCTATCGTATAATAGGTATCCCGTTATCATTACACTTTCGCCCAAAATAGTCGCAAAGATGCGGGGGATAAAGTCAAATTTTTCTTTTTGAAAGCATTTTTTTAAAAAGAACCATACCGTGTATGCGATCAACGCGTCAAGCGCCTTTATAAAAAAGGTGGCGGGAACGTATAACGGAAAGCCGCTGACGATATCTGCGATCGCGCTACCTGTGCCTGCGGCGATCGGCCCATAAATAGGGCCTAAACACCAACCTGCCAATAAAACGAATACGTCGCCGACGTTAAAATATCCCACTGGCCAGGGAATGGCGATGACAACCGTGCCTATACAGCATAAGGCGGCGAATACTGCAGTGAAAGCCAACGGTTTTGATAAAGAAACAGCGTATAAAGAACTTGCTTTTTTCATAATGGACCTCATTTGTGAAAAGTATACACCCCTTGGTTTTGATTGTCAACTGAATGAAACGGAAATAATTATAAAATTTCAGGGCGGACGCATTCGCCGCTTGCCGCGCTTTGGAAAATCACGAAGAAACCTCGTTCATCGTCGTAAACGCTGCTTGGAACGAACGCACAAACGCTTTTGATCTCGTTTGGCGGCGAATTTCTATCCTCGGTGGCAAGGGCGTAGCAGATATAGTTCACTCTGCCGTCGTTTTTCAGTACGCCGACGAGGTATTGCGGATCTTTTGCCGTGCCTTTGACGCGCACCCATTCGCTACAAGAAAACGCCCCGACCAAAGTTTGATCGCGCGGGTAGCTTTGAAACAATCGGTCGATTTCTTCCTTTACGGCAAGATAATATCCGTCGGGGTCGGTTTTAAACGGCTTGCGTACGCGCGTAGCATCGACATTCTCCTCAGCGCGTATCCGCTTTTTCTCTCCTTCGATTTGATCTGCGCTTTCAGCGTGTGCATTTTGGCTAACTTTTTCAGGCACGTTGCATTCATTCTGCTTTTCCTCGTAATAATTTTCCGTAGCGACCGTTTCGTCGTTGTACGCTTTTGCTTCGGGCATTTCGCGCGGCTGTGGGGGAAGGTCGGGGGGAGGCGCGATTTCCACTTCTTCCGGCGTGGGAGGTTGCGGCGGCGGATTAGGATCTTGTTTTGGGGTGGGAGTAGGCGTGCTGCCTGCGATCTCCATACCCACTTTTTCACGTTTGATAGAGGGAAAGACGGGGGGCAGGGTCGCGTTCAATATCGTTCGCCAGTCGTAGGACTTATTTCCGTTGATGCCGTATGCGATGGGTACGACTTCGTTTTTCACATAGCAGATAATACCGCAAAATCCGCCCGAAATATCCATGTCAGTGAGAAGATTGAAAAGGCTTTTTCCGCGCAGGGCAAGCATTTCCGTCTTGCCGTTGCCGTCGGATAAAAGACAGTAATAATCCCCCGAGACGAGGGGCGCAAAGTTGATGACGGATACTTCTACGGCGAGATTTTTGCCGTACTGTTCCATTTTGATCAGCCCCGACAGCGCTTTTCCATCCCCCGAAAAGCCTTGTCGAATTTGCCGTAAAATGCACATTTTTTTCACGTAATTCATAAAATGATCCTTTCCTTTATGGATTTTATAACAAGAACAGTATACAGGTAAAAAGGGGGAAAAATCGGGAAAATTTTCAGGTTTTTTGCCTTCTTTTGACGAAAAAAAATCGAAAGGAAAATAGAAAAAAGTCCGTGAAAATATTGACCCCGTTTCTTTTTTTGCGTATAATAGAAATATGGGAATGTCAAAAAGGACGATTTTGCTGACGCTGCGCGTGCTTTTGACGGCGCTTTGCGCGTTGGCGGTTGGATTTATCATTTATAACGCCCTGCAACCGGCGGTAAAATCGGCGGGGCAAAGCAGTACGACGGTGAGCACGTTGCAAAAGGTCTTAGCGTATTTTGCGCCGAATTCACCGCTTGCGACGGCGACGGGCGAGGCTTACGATAAGCTACACGCCTTCGTTCGCGGCGCGGCGCACTTTGCCGAATACGCTTTGCTTGGCGGTTTGGCAGCGTGGTGCTGTTTTTCGTACACACGCGTAAGAAAATGGATGGGCGTACCCGTGCTTGGCGTCACTGTTTTGGCGGCGATAGACGAAATATTGCAAAAATTCGTCGCAGGGCGCGGCGCACAGTTTTCGGACGTGCTCATTGACGTTGCAGGCGGATATTTTGGGATAGGATTTGCCATATTGACCGTATGGCTTGGTTGGAAAATCGTAAAAAGACATCAAAAAAATCGAGAGGAACAGTTATGAAGCAGGACAGCTTGGAAATTGCTTTGATCAAATACAATAAAAAAACTTGGTGTAAAAGCGCGCTGTTGGGCTTCTTTGTCGGGCTTGCGGTGATCGTACCCGGCATCAGCGGTTCGACGGTGGCGATCATCTTTAAGCTTTACGATCAATTTTTGTATGCGCTCGGCAATCTTTTTAAAAAGTTCAAACAATGCTTCGCTTTTTTACTGCCGATCGGTATCGGTATCGTTGTGGGAGTATTGCTTGGCTTTATCAGCGTGAAAAAGCTGTTGGAATGGTTGCCTTTTGCTGTGGTGTGCCTATTTGCAGGGCTGATGGTGGGGGCGTTTCCTGCCGTAAAAGACGAAATCAAAGGGGTGCAATACAACGCGAAACGGCTTGTGTTGTTTGCGGTTGGACTGTTCATTCCCGTAGTGCTCGGCGGCGTATCCGCATGGTTGACGGCAAGCGCGGAAACGGCGATCGTCGATCGGTTTTCCGCGGTACAATGGTGGCACGTGGTTTTGGGCTTGGTATTCGGCTACGTAGTGGGTGTTACGCAGATTGTGCCCGGGCTTAGCGCAAGCGCTTTTTTGATGGCGGTGGGCTGGTTTGGCAGTATCATGGAAAGCGTCAGCATGACTTACTGGCAGAGCAATCCCGCCGTGTTTTTGGTGTATATCGCGTTGGGAGTCGGCTTTTTAGTCGGACTTCTTACCTTCTCGAAACTCTTGACCTACATTTTCGGCAAAGCCCGTCACACGGCGTATTTTATGATCGTAGGGTTGTCGCTGGGATCGATTTTGTCGATGTTCTGTAACGGGGATATCATTACGACCTATATCGGCTGGGCGCAAAACGGCGCGAACGTTTTGGATATTCTTTTGGGAATAGCGTTGTTCGCAATCGGCATAGTCGGGGCGTATTTGTTGGTAAGATATCAACGAAAAAAGGATGAAGAAAACCTGCAAAAAGAGCAGGTTGAAAATTAAAACGAGGCGTACAGGTATGTGTTGAACATATACTGTACGCTCTTTTTGAGGTTTTGCTTTGACGGTATTGAAAGGGCTGAAAAAGAGAATACGCGCGCACTTTTCTATGCGCGGTTTTACGTGCGACGCTTGCGGCGGGGAGGTTTTCGATTACCCCGCGCACCGCTTGTGCGCAAAGTGCGAGGAGAGTATGCGTCCAAACGACGGGCGGGTGTGCGGAAAGTGCGGAAGAAAGACTTTGGCGGAAGGGGTCTGTCTTTCGTGTAAAAGCCGTATGCCCCGTTTCGACCAAGGATTTTCACCTTTTGTCTATCGCGGGGAAAGCGCTTCTTTCGTCAACCGTATCAAGACGGGCAATCCGACTTTGGCATATTATTTTGCGGAGAAGATGGCGTACTGTCTTATCAAACGTTTTGAGGAGATGGAAAATTTTAAAACGGAAGTGGGAGATCCGTTGATGATTATTCCTATTCCGCTGACCAAAGAGCGTTTGCGTGCAAGGGGATATAACCAAGCGGAGTTGCTTGCCGACCACGTTTGTACGGTTCTTCAAGAAAAGGGGTATTGCGCGGAAGTGTGTAACAGCGTTTTGCAAAAGACGCGGGATACTGCGCAACAAAAACACATGGATTACGTTTCCCGTATAGAAAACGTGGCGGGCGCATATCACGTACACGAACGGAAAGTGTGTCGAGGTCGGACGATCGTGTTGGTAGACGACGTCATGACGACGGGCGCAACAGGTAGCGAATGCGCGTCGCGGTTGCTTTCCGCGGGCGCGGAAAGGGTATTCTTTCTCGTTGGCGCGGCGTTGCCCGAACAAAAATAATAAATCCTCATCGGGGTGTTGCGATGAGGATTTTCTTTTTAAATAAACCGTCTTGCCTCCACGTAAAAGGACCAACGTTTGGCGGAAATTTGTTCGATACAAGCATAATCGGACGCAGTATGCAAAATGTAGTTATTTCCTAAATACAGCGCGACGTGTCCGATGCGTTCAACGCCCGTATTGTACTGCCTTTCCTCGTTGGTGAAAAAGATGCAGTCGCCTCTTTGAAGATCGCTCGGCTTGACGTATTTCCCTTGTTTAACCTGCGTGCGAGTGTTTACGTTCAGCAATTTTCCCGCCCCCTTATAAAAAATATATTGTATCAAAGAGGAGCAATCAAACTTGTGAACGGAAAAATTCGACAGCATTTTTCCCGTTCCGTCATGTAAGCGTACCGCGCCGTATACGTAAGGAGTGCCCAACAATTTATACCCTTCGGCAACGACGTCTTCCACCTTGTCGGTTTCACTTTTTTCAAGGCTTAAAACGGCGGCGTAGGAGGTGTGTACGTAGGCGACTTGATTGCGGTAATAAGTCTTGTACCAACTACCCGATTTTTCAATCAACGCGTACACGGTGCCTTGTTTTGAGCTTGTAAGCACTGTATAATTTGTTCCTGCGCCCTTCCTTAAATTGACGCTGTCGCCCGTGAGGCGTATGTATTGCGCTTTTGTGGAAACCACGGGCGTTTGGGGCGTTGACGGCGTTGAGGGGGTTGAGGGTGCTGAGGGCGTCGACGGCGTTTCGGGAACGGTAGGGGTAGAAACGGGCGGCGTTTCTTGGGAAGGTGCATCGGGTGTTTCTTCCGGTTCGTTTTCCGAAGGAGGCGCGCTTTCTTCCGCACTGTTTTCGGGGAGAAGACTTTCTTCGCTGTTTCCCGTGGAGGGCAACAAAGTTTCCTCGTCTTTGCAGGCGATAAAAGCCGGCAAGAGGGAAAGGGATAAGATAAATGCAGTCAATGTTTTTATTGGTTTCATAATAACCTCGTTTTTTCAAATTTATTTTCCCCTTCCGCCGCAAAGAGGTGCATACAAAGGTAGAAGTGTGCGAAAGGGGAAAACGGAAAAGCCGACTCCCGACGGTTTCATTTGGCTATTATAAAGGCAAAAAACGGCGTCGTCAATAGGAGGATAAAGGAAAAAATGCCAAAAACCCCCAGGGCAGGTACGAGTTGAATGTAAAAATGACAAGGATTTACAAAAAAACCTACATTTGCATAAATAGTTTTTTGAGGATTTTTCTTTGAATGCAAACTTTCTTTTATATATAGTTGCGAAATTGATAAAAACGTGTTATAATAAAGACAGTAAACTTTTTGAGAGAGTACGGTATGGAAAAGTTTTTGGTGGATTTGCATACGCATACGACCTTTTCGCACGACGGGCGTGACAGTGCGGAAAAAATGGTGAGCGAGGCGCAAAAAAGGGGAATTGCTTTTTACGGCGTCAGCGATCATTTTGATTATGATTACGACGTGTCGCTGATGGACGAGGCGGAATATAAAGCGACGAAAAACGGGGACGTGGACGAATATTTTCACGCTCTGCGCCACGTGCAGGAAGATTATGCGGGCGTAGTAAACGTGATCGTCGGCGCGGAGTTTGGGTATTCGGACGATGAAAACGTGAAGCGTCAATACATGGAAACGTATGAAAAATATCGCCCCGATTACGTGATTAACAGCGTACATGGTATGGGCGGAAGGGATTTTGCCCGCTTTACTTTCACGCAAGAAAAAAAAGAAGTTTACGGCAAGTATTTAAGGCTTGTCCGCCGCAGTTTGGACGCGCCGTATCCCTACGATATCGTCGGGCATATCGGGTATATTGCGCGCTACGTACCCTATGAAGACAGAACTTTCTCGTTGGAGGAATTTGGCGCGGAAATCGACGACGTTTTACAAACCATCATTCGCAAGGGTAAAATTTTGGAGGTGAATACCGCCAACAAAAATTTGGAGAATAAAACGCTGCCCGCGTGGCATATCGTGAAACGGTATTACGAACTGGGCGGACGGAAAGTTTCCTTTGGCTCGGACGCGCATTTTGTGGAACGGATCGCGGATAAATGGGAGGAAACGTCGGCGAAACTCAAAGAAATCGGTTTTACGCATATCACCGTGCCCTGCCGCGGCGAACATATCAAGGTGGAGTTATAATGTCAGAGCTGGATTTATTAAAATTGATGCAAACGTACGGCGAGGAAACGGAGCTGGGGGATTTTACGCCCGAGGAATTGCAAGATTTGTTGGAAGAAATGAAAGCCAACGGCGAGCCGATGCCGCTTACCCCCGCCGCGTTTAAAGAGAGATATTTTGCTTATTACGACGACGTAAAAGACAAATCGTTGAAAAAGCAGGACTGGTAAAACGCATTTTTATCATATTCAACCGTTTATTGTGAACGTAACTAATTGAAAATCGACAAAAGAAAATTTCGGTAAAAAGAAAATCTTGTAAAAAGTTTTGTTTTTTGCCGATTTTTTTTGGAAATAGTATAGCATTCTTTACAAAAATATGCTATAATGGATAAAATGAGCGACTTCGGGCAAAAATGCGGTTCAAAAACTATGTTTTTGCAAGGGGGAATTTAGGAGGAAAAATCACAATGCAGCCAAAGTACAAAAGAGTATTGCTCAAACTGTCGGGGGAAGCGCTTGCAGGGGATCAGAAATTCGGGCTTAACCACGACGTGATCGCGCCTGTGGTAGAACAGATCGTACAGATCCATAACATGGGTGTAGAAGTCGGTTTGGTTATCGGCGGCGGTAACTTCTGGCGCGGGCGTCAGGGGACGAAAATGGACCGCACGACGGCGGATCAAATGGGAATGCTTGCGACGGTGATGAACTCGCTTGCGATGATGGACGCGATCGAACAGCACGGCGTGCCCGTTCGCGTGCAGACGGCGCTGAACATGATTTCCTTGGCTGAACCGCTGATTTTGAGAAAGGCGCTTCGTCATTTCGAGATGGGCAGAGTGGTAATCTTTGCCTGCGGTACGGGGCATCCTTACTGTTCGACGGATACGGCGGCGGCGCTTCGTGCGTGCGAGATCGACGCGGATATTTTGTTGATGGCGAAAAACGTGGACGGCATTTACGATTCCGACCCGAAAACCAACCCGAATGCGCGTAAATACGAGGTTTTGAAATATTCCGACATTATCAACCGCAACTTAAAGGTGATCGATTTCACGGCGGCGACGATGTGTATGGAAAACGACGTGCCGACCTTGGCGTTCGGTTTGAACGAGGAAAACTCGTTGGTGCGTGCGGTTTGCGGCGAGCGTTTGGGTACGCTGATCGAAGTTTAAAAGAAAAAAAATAAAGAAGATATTAAGGAGATAAAATTATGATTGAAAACGAAAAGATTGAAGAAATGATGTTCGAGTTGGAAGAAAAATCGGAAAACACGCTCAATGCGTTGGACAGAGAATACGGCGCGATCCGTACGGGCAGAGCAAACCCCCGTATTTTGGACCGTTTGGAAGTAGAAGCTTACGGCGGCATGAGCAAGTTGATCGAACTTGGCAACGTTTCCGCTTTGGACGCAAAATGCTTGCAGATCAGCCTTTGGGATAAATCCCTTTTGAAAGCAGTAGAAAAGGCGATTTTGCAATCGAACATCGGTTTGAACCCCACCAACGACGGTAACGTAATCCGTCTTGTCTTCCCCGATATGACGGAAGAACGCAGACGCGAATTGGTAAAACAGGCGAAAAAGATGGGCGAAGAATCGAAGGTCGCCGTACGTAATCACCGCCGCGAAGCCATGGATATGATCAAGAAGATGAAGAACGCAAAAGAATTGTCGGAAGACGAAGCTTCGGGCTGCGAAGCGGACGTAGAAAAGACGGTTTCCGGCTATATGTCCAAACTGGAAGAAATTATTTCCGCAAAAGAAAAAGAATTGATGACTATTTAAGCCATGCGGAAGAATAAACTATTACAAGGGGTGAAAATACCTCGGCATATTGCCATCATCATGGACGGCAACGGGCGTTGGGCGAAAAAGCGTATGATGCCCCGTTCCGCCGGACATAAGAAGGGCATGGAGCGTATGATCGGGCTGATGGAACGCGCCTTTGAGCTTGGCGTGCAATATATCACCGTATACGCGCTGTCGACGGAGAATTTGAAACGCCCGAAAGAGGAGTTGGACGGCTTGTTCGACTTGTTCCGCAATAACTTCCGCGAAGCGTTTGGAAAAGTATGCGAAAAAGGAGTGCGTTTGCGCGCGCTCGGCGACGTTTCCCTTTTGCCCGAAGATATCGTGCAAGTTTTGCGTGAAAGCGAGAAAGAAACTGCAAAATACGAGGGGCGCGGTATCAATATTGCCGTATGTTACGGAGCGCGTGACGAAATCGTCCACGCGGTAAACGCGGCGGTGGAAAAGGGCGAAAAAGTGACGGAAGAAAGCTTTGCGCAGCTTTTGTATACGAAAGACGTGCCCGATCCCGACCTCATTATCCGTACGGGGAAAGAGGTGCGGCTTTCCAACTTTTTACTCTATCAAGCGGCGTATGCGGAACTGTATTTTTCCGATAAAATGTTCCCTGAATTTTCCGATAAGGATTTGGATAAGGCGATTGTTAATTATTCAAAGCGTACTCGTCGGTTTGGAAAGACGGACGAACAGCTTTGATGGGGGCAGGTTACGAAAGATAAATAAAACAAAGGGGCAGGTATGCGTTTACTGAAAAAGAAACGCGGTTGCCCCTTGCCTTTTTTGACGAGAAAAAGGGCGAAGGAGTATAGATGAAAATCAGGTTGATTTCGGGAACGTGTTATATCGCGATTTTGGCGGCGTTCTTTTGTATGAAGATTTTTCTTCCCTACGGGGATTTCTATTTTGACGCATTGATCTATGCGTTTGCCATTCTCGGTACGTTTGAAATGTTGCGTGCAACCAAAGAAAAAACGACGGCGACTCAGCGGAGCGTCGTATACGTTTTTTCCGCGCTTTGTATCCCTGCTTGTGCGCTGGGGGAATATTTCAAAGGTTGGGGATTTGCGGCAATCGGCATTTGTGTGTTGGTGTTGACGGCAGTGTTGCTGTCTTTACTTGTCATTTGCCATGAGGAAACTTCTTTGGAGGGGTTGGGCGTATCCTTACTTTCGGCGGTATATCCCACGTTGCTTTTGGCGTTGATGGTCATTGCAAACCACGCGCCCGCGCCTGCGGCGTTGGCGGAGTTTGGGTTTGATTCCCGCATTCTCATTTTATTCGTATTCGTCGTTTCTCCCTGCGCCGATTCGATCGCATACGTGTTCGGTAGATTTTTGAAAAAATACTTTCCGAAAAAGATGACCCCCGTGATCAGTCCGAACAAGACGGTCATCGGCGGAATCGGCGGCTTGGTCGGCGGAATGCTCGGCGCGGCGGCGTTGTATTTTATTTACAATGCGGCGGCAGGTTCGTTTGCCGAAATGTATATTTGGTTACCCGTGTATTTGTTGATCGGGCTGGTTGCCTCGGTGGCAACGGCGTTCGGCGATTTGGTGGAAAGCTGTATCAAGCGCAAGCTTGGTTTGAAAGATATGGGAAATATTATGCCCGGGCACGGCGGTGCGCTCGACCGTTTGGACAGCGCGCTGTTCTCGACGATTGCGGTATATCTTGCTTACGCGGTCGTTTGCTTGTTGGTGTAACGGAGGAAAGGATATGAAAACAATTTCGTTGATCGGTTCGACGGGGTCGATCGGTAGGCAGGTATGCGAAGTCGTACGCCGCCACGCGGATAAATTTAAAATCAAAAGCATCGTGACGAATGCCTCTGCGGAGTTGTTTTTGGCGCAAGTGAAAGAATTTATGCCCGAATACGCCGCGCTTGCGGATGAAAAAACGGGCAGGGAGATTGCGTCGCAAATTCCCGCAGGCGTCAAGTACGGCTATGGGGAGAAGGCGGCGGAAGAAGCGATCGCTTACGGCGAAGTGGCGTTCGTTGCCGCAACCGGTTTTGCAGGGCTGAAATACAGCCTTAAAGCGGTGGAACTGAAAAAAGATATCGCGCTTGCCAACAAGGAAACCTTGGTTTGCGGCGGTGAACTGGTCATGCAAAAAGTCAAAGAGGCGGGTGTGGATTTAATGCCTGTCGACAGTGAACATTCGGCTTTGTGGCAGGCGCTCAACTTCCGCGCAAACGCACCTTTCAAGCGTTTGATCATCACTGCAAGCGGCGGTCCTTTTTATAATTATACGGACGAACAGTTGAAAAACGTGACCCCCATGTCCGCGTTGAAACATCCGACGTGGCAAATGGGCGCAAAAATCACCATCGACAGCGCGACTCTTTTAAACAAGGGGTTTGAAGTGATAGAGGCGCGTTGGCTGTACGACGCGCCGCTGGAAAAAATACATACGGTGGTGCAACCGGAAAGTATCATTCACTCGATGGTCGAATTTGACGACGGGTGCGTGATGGCGCAAATGAGTTATCCTACGATGGAGTTGCCCATTCAGCTTGCATTGACCTACCCGGACCGTTTGGATTGCAATTTGAAACCGCTTGATTTTGAAAAGTTGGGCACAATTCGGTTTTTGCCCCTCGAAAGAAAGCGTTTCCCGTGCTATGACCTTGCGTTGACGGCTTTAGAGATGGGGGATAATTATCCCTGCGCTTTGAACGGGGCGGGAGAAATTGCAGTACGCGCGTTTTTGGAGGAACGGATAGCTTTCACCGAGATTGCGGAAACTATGAGGGCGGTTTTGGAAAAAACCGAGCGAATGCAAATAAATTCTTACGAAACGTTAAAAGAAACGGACGCGCGTGCGCGCACGCTGGCACGGGAGAGAATAGGCGGCGCTTAAAGGCGCGAAACGCGTGGGAAAGGAAAGAGGTATATGACAGTCAATTTGTTATCTTTTGCAAGCGTAATGAAAAGCATCGGCGGCGTATTGCTCGCGGTGCTGATTTTGCTTGCCATGGTGACGGTGCACGAGTTTGGACATTACGTCGCCGGTAAAATTTTACATTTTAAGATCAACGAATTTTCCGTAGGGTTCGGCCCTGCTATTTTCAAGAAACGGAGCAAAAAAACGGGCGAATTGTTCGCGTTGCGCGTCATCCCTTTGGGCGGTTATTGCGCGTTCGACGGCGAGGACGAAGTGGACGAACCGCAAAACGAACTCTCCCCAGACGACGAACCGTTTTTGGAAATGGAAGGGTAAAAGAGTGAAAACGACGGGGGCATGGATGAGATAAATGCGGAAAATGCCGAGGAATACCCTCAGCCGCAAGGAGAGCGTTTCAACGACCAAGCTCCTTGGAAACGCATCATCGTATTGATCGCGGGCGCGACGATGAACTATCTTTTGGCGCTTGTTTTGATCGTCTTGATGTTTGCTTTTCTCGGCCGTCCCGTGTATAAAGTGGTGGAAAAAATGGAGCCTACGGACGCGCAGATCGTGCAGAATGCGGACGATTTGCAGGTAGGTGACGTCATTATGAAGATCGATGGAAAAACGGTGTATATGATCAGCGATTATATGGATATTCTCGACGGACACAGCCAAGGGGATATACTGAACGTGACCGTTTTGCGCGGCGAGGAAGTGAAAGAAGTTTCGCTTGTTTTAAAAGCGGACGCGGATATTCAAAATCTTTCCGATACCCATACGTTGTTGACGGCGATGGGGGTTAATTCGATGTATGCCGTGACGGAAAAGGAAGGTTTTTTCCAAACGATCGGGCATTCGTTTGCATATTCGGTCAAAATCGGCGGTACGGTGTTGCGTTCGCTTGGCGAATTGCTGACGGGCAAACTGGGTATCGACGCGATGGGCGGTCCAATCACCACCATCAAAGTGACTTCGGAGGCGGCGTCCAGCGGTTGGATGTCCTTCCTCAATATTGCGGCGTTTATCGGCGTCAACCTCGCCGTGTTCAATTTGTTGCCCATACCTGCGCTGGACGGCTGTAAAGTAATTTTTTGCCTCATCGAATGGATTCGGAAAAAGCCCGTCAACCGCAAAGTGGAAACCATGATCCACTTCATCGGCATTATTTTCCTGTTCGGGTTTGCGATTTTAGTCGATTTACTGCAACTTTTTTAGAAAAAATAAAAAAAATTACGGCTGTCAAGTAAAAATGCTTGACAGCCTATTTCTTTTTGTATATAATACACTATGGAAAACGGGTAGGAGGCAGGAAGATGAAAGACGATTTGCATTTTCTTCGGCTGTGGGACACCTATTCTCCCTTGCTTACGGCAACGCAAAGGGAGATCACCGACCTGTATTTCAATTACGACCTTTCTCTGGGCGAGATTGCCGAGCAGAAAGGGGTATCCCGTCAAAGCGTTTCCGATTGTTTGCAAAAATGCAGAAAGCAGTTGGAGAAATATGAAGAAAAACTTTGTTTTTTAAAGGCTTTGGACGAACTTTCCCGCGAATATTCGGCGTACATGACGGAAGTCGAACGCTTTATCGAGGCGGAAGGGGAAAATTCCCCTGCATTGTGCCGTTTAAAAGAGAAATTAAACGAAGTACATAAGCAATTCGGCGCGGAAACGACGGCGCTGGAAGACGGTGAGATCGTCGGCAAGGCGTTCCGTAAAGAGGAGTAAGAAAAAAATGGCTTTATTCGGTTCATTATCGGAAAGACTGAATCATATATTTTCCAAGCTGACGAAAAGGGGTAAGCTGACGGAGTTGGAGATCCGCACGGCGATGCGCGAAGTGCGCGTTGCACTGTTGGAGGCGGACGTCAATTTACGCGTTGCAAAGCAGTTTATCGCAGACGTTTCGGAAAAGGCGGTCGGGCAGGAAATTCTGTCCTCGCTCAATCCCGCGCAGCAGGTAATCAAGATCGTCAATGAAGAATTGATTGCTTTGATGGGTTCGAAAAATACGAAGTTGGAGGTTTCCCCTAAACTGCCTACCGTAATCATGATGTGCGGTTTGCAGGGCGCGGGTAAAACGACTCTTTGCGGAAAGTTGGCGGCTTTACTCAAAAAACAAGGCAAACGCCCCCTTTTGGTAGCGGGGGATATCTACCGTCCCGCGGCGATCACGCAGTTGCAGGTGGTAGGAAAAAACGCGCAGGTGGAAGTGTTTGAAAAGGGCACGCAAAACCCTGTGAAAACGGCGAAACAAGCGATCGAATATGCGCGTTCGATGAATTACGACACCGTGATCTTGGATACGGCGGGCCGTCTGCAAATCGACGACGCGCTGATGCAGGAGCTGGAAAATATCAAAAAAGAAGTGGAAGTGACGGAAACACTCCTCGTCGTCGACGCGATGACAGGTCAGGAAGCGGTCAACGTTGCGGATACGTTCAACGCTCGGTTGGACGTGACGGGCGTTATTTTGACCAAGCTTGACGGCGATACGCGCGGCGGTGCGTGTCTTTCCATTAAAGCGGTAACGGGTAAGCCCATCAAATTCATCGGCGTGGGTGAAAAAATGGGGGATCTCGAACCCTTTTATCCCGACCGTATGGCGTCCCGAATTCTCGGCATGGGCGACGTCTTGTCCCTGATCGAAAAAGCACAGCAAGCGATCACGGAAGAAGACGCGAAAAAGATGCAGCAGAAGATGCTGGCAAATACTTTCACCCTCAACGATTACCTTGAACAGTTTTCTATAATGAAGAAAATGGGCGGCGCATCCGCGATGCTTTCCATGTTGCCCGGCGCGGGGAAACTGAAAGTGAACGAAGGGGACATCGATGAAAAGAAGATCGAGCGCACGAAGGCGATCATTCTTTCCATGACCAAGCAGGAGCGCGACAATCCTTCCATCATCGACAGTAAGAGAAAACGCCGTATCGCGGCAGGTTCGGGTACGACGGTACAAGAGGTCAATCAGTTGTTGAAACAGTTTGATCAAACCAAGATGCTGATGAAACAGCTCAAGGGCGGCAGAGGAAAATTTAAACTTCCTTTTTAAACAGTAAACTGCGGCGAAAGCCGTAAATATAGAAGAAAAAATTTTTTAAGATACTTTGGAGGTATTTATTATGGTAAAAATGAGACTTTTCAGAATGGGCGACAAGAAGAACCCTATCTACCGTGTCGTTGTTGTTGATGGCAGAAAGGCTGCAACCGGCGAATACATCGATTGCGTTGGTCATTACAGACCCACCTGCGATCCCGTAGAACTCGACATCGACGTTGCAAAGGCAAAAGATTGGCTTGCAAAAGGCGTTCAGCCCACGGAAACGGTTAAGAGCTTGCTTGTAAAGACGGGCGCTATGGAAAAGAGCGCGAAACTCAGCCCTTCCAAGACCAAGACGAAAAAGAGCAAATAATTGCCTCTTACGTTTGGTATAAGGATAGGAGTATAATATGCTGGATTTGATTAAATACATCGTCGGGCAGTTTGCGGAAGACAAGGAAAACGTTGAATACGTAGTCAATGAAAAGGACCGCGTGATCGAAGTGACCGTTGTGCTTTCGCCTTCCGATATGGGTAAGGTAATCGGCAAGCAGGGCAAAATCGCAAAAGCGATGCGTACGATCGTGCGTGCGGCGACCCCTGCAAGCAGCAAACGTTACGTGATCGAAATTTGCGAACGCGGCGGCGACGTTGTAGACGCAGAATAAGCGGAAACGGATTTTTGAAAAGGGCTTTTTTAAACGAAAGCCTTTTTTTGCCTACTTTTTAAAGGAGTAAATATGGATCGTTTAATCATAGGCGAGGTATTGAAACCGCAGGGGATCCGCGGGGAATTGAAGGTGAAGACTTTTACCGATTTTCCCGAGGACGTAAAAGAATTCGGTACGGTGTATATCGACGATAAACCGTACAAAATTCTTTCCTTCCGCGTAGGGCCGGACGGCGCGGCTTATATGGGCTTGCGCGGTATTCCCGACCGCAACGCGGCGGAACTTTTTCGCGGGAAAAAGTTGGAGGGCGACCGTGAGGACGCGCCTCCTTTGGAAGACGGCAGGCATTATATCGTCGACATCCTCGGGTTGAGTTGCGAAACGGAAGAAGGGGAATTTTTAGGTACGGTGAAACACATCGTCAATTTGTCCTCGGACGTGTATACGTTGGAAAAGGACGGCAAGGAAATTTTGTTCCCTTCCGTGAACGGCGTAATCGTAAAAGTGGATATCGAGCAAGGGAAAATTATTGTAAACAAGACGAAATTCGACCAAATCGCAGTATATTAAAACGCTTCCGCAAAGAGCGAAAGCGTTTTGATCGGTGGATTAGTTATACTTCTTTTTTAAGCGGCGTATGGAATTTTCGCGTTTCCTTTACGAACGCTTTGGAGGAGAACAACGCGATGCCGACGGCTACCGCGATGGCGAGATCGGGCAGGACGTAACCTGCTTGATAGAGAAAACTGTACAGCGCGGCGGGCGTCCCTTCGGGGGCGAAAACGCCGAAGGCAAACGTGCCCGAAAGGAAATGCATCATAAACCTGCCAAGCCCTGCGGTGATACCGCCGATTGCAAACTGCAACTGCGGATATTTATCCAAGGTTTTGATTTGAGAGAACAAGCCTGCCAAGCCGATCCACGCAAATGCGACGGGATAATCAAGCAAAAATTGCGCGGGATGTAACACGGCAGGGTCTTGGAAAGCTTGTAAAACGCCGTAGACGAACCCTGCAAACACGCCCTTTTTCACGCCGAACATATAGGCGTAAACCATCAAAGGGAGCAAAGACGCAGGCGTGATCGAACCGCCTTGGGGTAAGCGCACAATCCGCATGAAGGAAAGGGCGAAACTCATGGCGATACAAATCGCGGCATAGGTGATACTTTTCGAGTCGAAGCTCCTTTTATCGCCTTTCCCGAAAAACAGAGCGATTGCCAGTAAGACGAGTACGGATAAACCGCTTGTCACGTACAGCCAAACGGATTGTACGTCTTCGTTTGCGAGCCAGTTGATTTCCGCGGCGTTGCCCGAAGCGAAATGAACACCCATGCAAATGAGGGAGGCGACAAAGGCGCAACCGACGGTAATTGCAAGCAGGATATACACTCCTTTACTGCGCTTGAACAGCAAAACGACGGCACTGCCTGCGATCGTGCAAAGCAACGTGAGCAGGGGGATAAACAAGATCGGTTGAATGCCGTCCTCGCAAAAGGATAGGATTAAAAAGAGGGCGCACAGTACGCACGCGTAAGCGATCAAGATCGGTGCGGAGAGGGTGAGAAACCGTTTCCGTTTGTCCGATTTTAAAGCAAACAAGCATACCGTGTACGCGATGACGAGGGCAAGCGTCAGCCAAATGGCAACCGAACGCACCGCGTTTAAGGGGGAGTCGAACAGCGTGGGATACCACGTCAGTTCGGACAAAAGAGTGTTGAGAAACATAAAACCTCCTTTTCCGCCGTTTGCGTTTTTAAACAAAAACACCCGACATGCTTATGCGGGTGTACAAATTCTTTTTCGATCGCGCGCAACGGCGTTGCGGTCGATAAAAAACGGTTGTCGATCTCTCGCTCAAGTATTACCTTGCCGATTCAAATGGTATAATCTCAGCCTATAAGGGCACCCACGACGGAATTTATAAAATTTTGTATTCTCATTATATCCCAAGTAAGGCGTTTTGTCAAATGCCGAAAGGGGTAAAATTGAAAAAAGAGGAAAAAAAGATGCGTTACGATTTTTATGCGTATATGGATAGGATGAAATACATCAAGCGTTGGCAGTTGATGCGTTCGACGCGGAAAGAGAATATTATGGAACATTCTCAATCGGTTGCGGTGCTTTCGCACGCGCTCGTTACCATACACAACGAGGTGTACGGGGGAAATGCGGACGTGCTGAAAACGGTACTTTACGCCATGTATCACGAAACGAGCGAAGTGATGACGGGGGATCTGCCCACGCCGATTAAATATTACAACAGAAGTATCCACGGCGCGTATAAAGAACTGGAAAAGAGCGCTTGTGAAAAAATCGTCGGCACTTTGCCCGAGGAAATGAAATCGGGGATCGAGCCGTACGTGATCGCGGACGAAGACTGTCTTGAATACCGCTTGGTAAAGGCGGCGGACAGGTTGGCGGCGTATATCAAGTGTTTGGAAGAACTGCGCTCGGGTAACGGGGAATTTGCTAAGGCGAAAAAGAGTATCGAGGCAGATTTACACTCGAAAAATATGCCTGAAATCGAATATTTCTTCGAGCATTTTATCCCTTCGTTTAAATTGACTTTGGACGATTTGGAAGTATTTTGAGGAAAGGGATATCACCTAATTTTCAAAAATCCTTTAAGAAATAAACAAAAAGAAAAAGTATAATGGTATTGTGCTTTAAAATCTTTTTTAGGAGCAATGAAGATGAAAAAAATCACGAAATGCGTCATCTCTGCTTTGTGTGCGGCGACGGTTTTGGTAGGTGCGGCGGCTTGCGGCGACAGCGCCTATGAAGTTGCGGTAAAAAACGGCTTTAAGGGAACGGAGGCGGAATGGCTTGCGACTTTACAAGGCTCGGACGGCAAAGACGGCAACG
Source organism: Clostridia bacterium (assembly GCA_017468345.1). GTDB lineage: Bacteria > Bacillota > Clostridia > Christensenellales > Borkfalkiaceae > Scatosoma. The sequence goes on along the minus strand of JAFUIT010000121.1, from coordinate 13,207 downwards.
ATTTGACGGCGATGGATATATACAATGCGGCGGTAGAAAACGGCTTTAAGGGAACGTATATCGAATTTTGCGAAAACGTACTGAAAGTGAACGTTAAGGAAAACAACGACGTGGATACGATCGCGAAAAACGTTACTTCGGTCGTCAGCATCTATTGCGGATTTTCGAAAACGACCTACACGGGCGGCGTCGGCGGCGTATTCGGCGGAATGATGGGTGGCTCTCCCACGACCACCTATTACAGTTCGGCGGGCGCGGGCGTTATTATCGATTTGGATAAGGAAACGGGAGACGCTTGGATCGTAACCAACTATCACGTGATCTATGACGCCGACAGCAACGTAGAAAGCGGCATTTCCGATTCGATTTGGCTGTACACCTACGGTGCGCTTAACGGTTTTGACGCGGAAAAAGGCGATCAGTTGGGCGACGGAATGAAGGCGACCTACGTTGGCGGCGCGATGGAATACGATATCGCGTTGTTGCGCGTTTCGGGTAGTGAACACTTGAAAACTTGTGTGGCGTCGGAGGCGTGTTTCGGCGATTCGGACGACGTACAAGTGGGCGAAAAAGTATTCGCCATCGGTAACCCCGACGGCGCGGGGATCGCAGTAACGGAGGGGATCGTTTCGGTGGAATCGGAATATATCGATATGCTTTCCTCGGACGGTACGAACACGGTATTACAGTATCGCGTAATGCGTACGGACGCCGCGATCAACAGCGGTAATTCGGGCGGCGCGCTGTTCAATACGGAAGGGGAATTGATCGGCATTACCAACGCGAAAAACGCCTCCTCGGAGGTGGATAACATGGGGTATTCCCTCCCCGGTACGCACGTAAAAAATTTGATCGACAACATCATCGCAAACCGTACGTTCAGCGGACCTCGCGTAGCGAAACTCGGGATCATGGTGCAAATCGTCGACTCGAAAGCGTATTATGATGAAAACGGCGTTTTGAAAATCATGGAAGAATTCCAGGTGGCGTCCGTGCAAACGGGTGCGGCAAGCGGCGTATTGAAAGTGGGCGACAGTATCAAAGGTATTTCCATCAACGACGGCGAATGGGTCAACTTTACCCGCCAGTATCAACTGATCGACCAGCTCCTTTGCGTGAGAAAGGGGGATACCGTGAAGGTAAAAGTCATCGATTCGAACGGGAACGAAAACGTAGTGAGCGTGCAATTTGACGAAGATACCGATTTCGCCGCTTACGATTGATAAAAGCTTATACAAAACTTCTCTTTTATGTTTTTGTGAAAAGCGCATTCCTTTTTTGCGAATGCGTTTTTCTTTTACCGTTTCCAAAAGCTTTTTGCCATGCGGCACTTGACAATGGAAGGTTTTTATAGTATACTATAAAAAATGCTACAATCGCCTATTATGGCGTGGAGGAAAGGATGCGTACGGAAGAATTTATCCAAGCGATTTCGCAACAATCGAAAGAAAACGAACGGTTTGAAGGGTTGAAAATGGGTATGCCCCTTGGCGAAGACGTAAGCGGCAATATCGTTTTGGCGCAAAAAAGAGTAAAACCGTTGACCGTCCGCAATACCTGCGTAACGGGCGTTGGCAGGACGAATTTCATTCGCCGTTTGCTCATCACCCTTTCCTGTTTATACGATCGGGAGGAGGCGAGCTTTTTCGTGCTTTCGCCCAATACCGATTACGGAGAATTGCTCCGTTTGGGCTCTGCTGACTTTACCGTACCGTACGTGCGCGATAAAGGGGATATTGCTTTTGCTACGGAGACTTTAAAAGAACTTTTGCGTATGCGTGAGGACGGAAAAGGATATCCGCGCTTGTTTTTGATCTTGGACGGGTTGGACGAACTGCCCGATTGCAACAAAAATAGCGATTTTGAGGAATACCGCAATCTGTTCGATTTGCTGATGAGAAAGCCGAACGTGGACGTAATTTGCGGTGTGGATTTGGGACGCAGTATTTTTTCAGGCTACCCCGGCGCGTTTTTGGGGATAGGAAACTGCCTTGTGACCACCCGTGAAAGCGGAAAAGCGGACGTGACCTACGTTAACGACGATTCGTCTTTGACCCTGCCGATGCCGATCGTATACCCCGACGAGCCGACGGTGATGGAAAGTATCATCTATCTCAACGCGTTGCCTGCGGACGCGTAAGCGGTTGAACGGATACATATGGAAAAATTTGAAAAATTTGATTTTCAACGCATACCTGTCCCATTGCTTTCATGGTATCAAAAGAGTAAACGGAGCTTGCCTTGGCGTGAAAATCCTACTCCCTATCGGGTATGGGTATCGGAAATCATGTTACAACAAACCCGCGTGGAGGCGGTGAAGGAATATTTTTTGCGTTTTATGAACGTATTGCCAGGCGTCGAGGCGCTTGCCGTTTGCGAGGAAGAAAAACTGCTGAAACTGTGGGAAGGATTGGGGTATTACAGCCGCGTTCGCAATATGCAAAAGGCGGCGAAGGTACTCGTTGGCGTTTACGGCGGTGAATTTCCCCGCGATATCGAGGCTTTGAAGGATTTGCCGGGAATCGGCAGTTATACGGCGGGCGCGATCGCGTCGATCGCCTTTGGATTGCCCGTTGCCGCGGTGGATGGAAACGTGTTCCGTGTGGCGGCGAGGCTGGAGGAAAATCCCACCCGTATCTCCGATCCGAAATACCGAAAATACTTGGAAGAAACGCTTTCCGCGGTTTATCCCAAGGACGGGGAAAATTGCAGTGCGTTCACGCAAAGTTTATTCGAACTGGGCGCGCTCGTTTGCAAACCGCAAAATCCCGACTGCGCCGTTTGTCCGTTAAAGGGGCTTTGCCGCGCCTATGCGCACGGCACGCAATCGCTGTTTCCCGTGATGCCCGAAAAGAAGGCGAAACGGCAGGAAAAGGTGTACGTTTTTTTGATTGAAACGCCGCAAGGGTTTTGTATCCGTAGGCGTGAAGAAGGCGTTTTGCGCGGTTTGAACGAATTTCCCTCTGCCGTAATAGAGGAAGGAATTTCACCTGAAAACGTGTTAAACGAGTGGGGCGTGTACGAGTTTACGGAAATTTCCCGTCGGAAATACGTGCATATTTTCACTCATATACGGTGGGATATCACCTGTATTTGGATAAGGACGGACAGCGCGCCGTTCGACGCGTACGCTTTGGACGAAATCGAGGAGAGTATTTCCTTGCCGACGGCGTTTAAACAGTGTTTGGGGATTTTGAAGGAAGTATGAACGAATATAAATTGACGTTTGAAATGGTGCCCGAAGAATGCTGGTACAGCAATCTTCGCAGCGTGTTACAGCCCAAGGACTGGGATATCGTTCGCCGCGACGCATACGCGCGTGCAGGCGGTCGGTGCTGTATCTGCGGAAAATCCGCCCGTTTGGAGGCGCATGAAAAGTGGAGTTACGACGACAACCTCGCCTTGCAAAAGTTGGAGGATGTAGTGGCGCTTTGCCGTAACTGTCACGAGATAAAGCATATCAACCGAACCTACCTTGTGGGGCGTGGCGCGGAGGCGATGGAGCATTTCATGGCGGTCAACGGGTGTTCACAGACGGAATATCACGAGGAATTAAAGCGAACGAACGAAGAATATCTTCGCCGCAACCGCGTGGAAGGTTGGGTGACGGATATTTCGTGGCTGGAAAAACGGTTTCACATTAAATTGAGATAAAAAATAGGAGTGAAAGTTATGAAAGTATTACTTGTTAACGGCAGTTATCATGAAAAGGGTTGCACGTACACGGCGCTTGCGGAAGTGGCGAAAGCTTTGAACGCAAACGGCGTGGAAACGGAAATTTACTGGATCGGTCAGCATCAGGTCAACGGCTGTAAGGGTTGTTGGGCGTGCAAAAAAATTAAAAAGTGCGTCATCGACGACGGCGTGAACGAATTTGTGGAAAAGGCGGCGGAATTTGACGGTTACGTGTTCGGTTCGCCCGTATATTACGCATCGGCGGCGGGCGCGCTGGTCAGTTTTATGGACCGAGTATTTTACAGCGGCGGTAAAAATCTTGCATATAAACCCGCGGCGGCGGTGGTCAGTTGCAGACGCGCGGGGGCAAGCACGACTTTCGACGTGATTAACAAATACTTCACGATCAACAATATGCAGATCGTGGGATCGAATTACTGGAACGAAATCCACGGCAACACGGCGGAAGAAGCGGCGCAGGACGCGGAAGGTTTGCAGACGATGCGCGTTTTGGGCAACAACATGGCGTGGCTGTTGAAATGTATCGCGCTTGGGAAGGAAGCGGGGCTTGAACCGGAACGCGAACGTAAAATTATGACCAACTTCATTCGTTGATAGATAAAAACGCCCCTTTTACGGGGCGGTTTTCACGTTTTACAATATTTTAACATTTCATTAACAATTCCTCAAAGGTGAAACTTTACAATATAGTTAGGATGGTAGAGTTATGGTAAAAATTTTGGTTGTGGAAGACGATAGAGCGATCAACGGCTTGATTTGTTCGTGTCTTCGTGACGAGGGGTACGAAACGACCGCTTGTTACGACGGAGAAGCAGGGTTAAACGCTTTCGCGGAAGGCAGTTACACTCTTGTCATCAGCGATATTATGATGCCGAACATGGACGGGTTTGCCCTCGCGGAGGAGATCCGCGCCGTAAACAAGCAAGTTCCCATTTTGTTCATGACGGCAAAGGACGACAAGCCGTCCAAATTATACGCGTATAAATTAGGCGTGGACGATTACGTGGTAAAGCCCTTTGACACGGACGTGTTCATGTTGAAGGTGGCGGCGGTGTTGCGCCGCGCGGGAATCGAGGCGACCAAGACTTTGACCGTGGGCAACTTGACCATGAATTCCGACGAGCATACCGCATACGTGGACGGGGAAGAATTGCCCTTGACGGTGCGCGAATTCGACCTGTTGTTCAAGTTCTTATCCTACCCTAAAAAGACCTTTACGAGGTCGGCGCTGATGGAGGAATTTTGGGATTACGACTCGTCCGCGACTTCGCGTACGGTGGACGTGTATATGGCGAAGCTTCGCGACAAAACTTCCGTTTGCGACGGGTTTGAAATTTTGACCGTACACGGTTTGGGATACAAGGCGGTGTTGAAATGAACCGCAGAGTGTCAGGCTGGTCGTTTTTCGGGGCGTTGCTGTTTTTTATCACCATATCCTTGACGGTAACGCTGGCCGTGACCATTTACGCCTACGTTTATGAAAGTACGGGAGGGGAACGCGGCATCGTGGCGCTTGTCATGTTGCTTGTCATTTTGTTTTTGTCCGTACTTTGTACGATTCTTGATATTTTTCGGCGTAAATTTATGATCGACCGTCCCGTCGAACAAATCGTCAACGCGACGGAAAAAATTGCGTTGGGCGACTTTTCCGTAAGACTTCGTCCCAGACATGGGTACCATGAATATGACGAATACGACGTGATCATGGACAATCTTAACGTGATGGCGGAAACGTTGGGCAGGTCGGAGATATTAAAGACCGATTTCATTTCCAACGTTTCGCACGAATTGAAAACACCGATTGCGATTTTGCAAAACTACGCGCAACTTTTACAGCGGGAAAAGGATGAAGAAAAACGCGAACAATACGTGGATACTTTGATTTCCGCGTCCAAACGGTTAAGCGGTTTGGTCAGCAACGTTTTGCAGTTGAGCAGGTTGGAAAATGAAAAAATTCAAACCGAACGCGCGCTTATGCGGTTAGATGAAAGTATCGCGGAGGCGGTCATCGGTTTGGAAACGAAGATCGAGGCGAAAAATTTGGACGTGCGGTGCGATTTGGACGAGGTGGAAATTTTCTCCGTCCCCGGCTATCTTGAAATCGTATGGAGCAACCTGCTTTCCAACGCAGTGAAATTCACGGACGAAGGGGGCATGGTCGAGGTTAGCTTAAAAAAAGAGGGCAATTTCGCCGTCGTTTGCGTAAGGGACAGCGGTTGCGGTATTTCCGCGGAAACGGGCGCGCATATCTTTGATAAATTTTATCAAGGCGACACTTCGCACGCGCAAGAGGGCAACGGTTTGGGTTTGGCGCTTGTCAAGAAAGTCATCGACGTTTTGGGCGGTGAAATTTCCGTAGAAAGCGAACTGGGAAAAGGCACGGCGTTTACCGTTGTGTTGAAAGACGAAAGATAAGAATTTTTATGAGAGAACCGTAAAACGGACGAGGTTGTTTTATGTGGAGAGAACTCTGGGAAAAATTCAAAAATCCAAGCAAAACGCTGTTGATTTGGACCTATGTTTTGACGGCGGTATGTATCGCGCTGGCGATGGTATTGCTGTTTGTGGGACAGGGCAATCCTGTGCTCGAAATCGTATCGTACGTTTCGTATGCGCTGGCGGCGGTCACGCTTGCCTATACGGTGTATACGCTAGTGAAAATTTTACCCTCCTTTATCAAGGAAATCAAAAGGAAATTGCGCGAACATAAATGGACGGGGAAACTGATGAAAAATTACGGTTTCCGCACTTTGGTGTTTGCTTGCTGTTCGATGGCGTTGACGGTTGCGTATGCGTGCTATAACGGCGCAATCGCCCTGATGCGGTACTTACCCGTATGGCACGGCGCGCTGGCGGGATATTATATTTTGCTTGCGTGTATGCGCGGGGGGATATTACTCTACCACGGCAAACGCCACCGCGCGAAACGGGAACGGACGGAAACGGTGGAGGTAAAAAAATACCGCAACAGCGGCATTTTACTGATCGTGTTGATTTCCTCGCTGTCGGCGGCGATTTTGCAAATGGTGCAAGCGGACGCAGGGTTTAATCGACCGGGGCTGATGATTTACGTCGCGGCGGCGTATACGGCGGTGAAAGTGGCAACGGCAAGCGTCAATTTCGTGCGTGCAAAACGGCAAAACGATATCACGGTCGAGGCGCTTAGAAACGTCAGCGTTGCGGACGCGGCAGTATCGATACTTGCCCTGCAAACGTCCATGCTGCACGAATTTGGCAACGGAGCGCCCACAGGGGTTTTCAATGCTATGACGGGCGCGGCGGTATGTTTGGTCGTGCTGGTTTTGGGCGTGTTTATGATCATAAAAGGACAAAAGAAATTAAACGAATTGAAAGAGGAAGATTATGTCGGAACAAAACAATAAATTTAGTTACAGCTACTCCGCCCCGACGGAAAAGGAACGGAAGGAAGTGGAAAGCCTGCGCGGTTGGTATACGGAAGAAAAAGAACCTGATAAACTTGCACAGCTGAAAAAATTAGACGATAAAGTAAAACGTCCGCCCGAAGCGCTTGCGCTTAGTTTGGGCGTGGTCGGCACGTTGATTTTCGGCGGCGGAATGGCGATGATTTTGGAGGCGGGATTGCTTGTTTGGGGGGCGTTGGTATCCCTTGTGGGGCTTGTGCCGTTGGCGCTTGCCTATCCGTTGTACAAGCAGTTGTTGAAAAAATTGAAAGACAAATACCGCGATGAAATTTTGCGTTTGAGCGACGAAATTTTGCATGAAGACGAGCAATAAAAAAACGGGCGTATTTTACGCCCGTTTTTTTCAGTGATATTCTTGACAAAAAAGATAAAGAGAAGTATAATAAAATTACAAATAACAAAAAGGAAATACAGTTATGATCAGTTTAAAAGATAAAGTAGTTATCATTACGGGCGGCGGCAGAGGTATCGGTTTTGGACTTTCTACCGCATTTGCAAAGGCGGGCGCGAAACTCGTCATCACGGGCAGAACGGAATCGACCCTGCTTTCCGCAAAGGGAAAGTTGGAAGCGGCGCACGGCTGTGAAGTGCTTTGCGTAACGGCGGACGGCGCGGATGAAAAGGCGATCCAAAACGTAATCGACAAAACGGTGGAACGTTTCGGCAAAATCGACGCGGTAGTCAACAACGCGCAGGCGTCGGCGTCTGGTAAAATGCTTATCGACCACACGAAAGAGGATTTGGACCTTGCCATCTATTCGGGCATTTACGCGACCTTCTTCTATATGCAAAAAGCATTCCCTTATTTGAAAGAAACGAAGGGTTGCGTTGTGAATTTCGCCAGCGGCGCCGGCTTGTTCGGGCGTATCGCGCAATCTTCTTACGCGGCGGCAAAAGAGGGGATCCGCGGACTTTCGCGCGTAGCGGCGACCGAATGGGCGCCTTACGGAGTGCGCGTCAACGTGATTTGTCCCCTTGCGATGACGGAAGGCTTGCAAAAGTTCAAGGAAGAATACCCCGAACGTTACGAACAGACGATCAAGGGCGTACCCATGGGCAGATTTGCCGACCCCGAAAAGGACGTCGGCGGTATGTGCGTGTTCCTTTGCAGCGATGAAGCGAGCTACGTAACGGGCGAAACGATCACTCTGCAGGGCGGCAGCGGTTTAAGACCGTAAACCAAAAAGAAAAAGAAACAACCCGACAAAATCGGGTTGTTTTTTAATACTCGTCCGTTAAGCCGAGTAAATAATCGGTGGGGACTTCGAAAAAGAGGGCGGTTTTGCGTATGGCGCTCTCCGTCGGTTCGTTTACGCCGTTTTCCCAAAACGAAATCATCGATTGATTGTAACCGAGTTTTTCCGCCAAAGCTTTTTGGCTCAAGCCTTTTTTCGTTCGTAATTCTTTTAATCTTTCCGCAAAGCTGTTCATATTACTTTAAACCCAAAATTTCATCCGCCGATACGTCGAGGATTTGGCATAAATTTGCAAACGTATCGATCGAAGGAAATTTATCCTGACGCATATATTTGCTGACCGTGGAAGGATTTATCCCCAACTTTTCCGCAATTTCCTTTTGCGAAAGAGTGCCGTATTCGATTGCTTCACGTAACCTTTTTTGTATTTCTTCGATTTTTATCATATAAAAATAATAGCACAGTGTGCAATTTTTGCTTGACAAAAGGCACATTGTGCCTTTATAATTATAGACAAGTATTTAAAAAATACACAAAAGAGGAGGTTTTTTATGTTTTGTACAAATTGTGGGAAAGAAATTCCCGATAATGCCGTTGTTTGTACGGCGTGCGGATGTTTGGTGAATGGAGAACGAGCCGTTTCATATTGCACACAGGAACAGCAGCAGGGGAACGGAATGGCAATTGCGGGATTTGTATGCTCGTTTTTTGTTCCGCTTCTCGGTTGGATATTCGGTGGGATCGGTTTGTCGAGATCGGCAAAGCGCAACGGAAAAGGGAAAGCCTTTTCGATTGCGGCGCTTGCAATCGCTTCGGTAGGTTTCGTCTTAAATATGGCGTTGCTTTTTTAAAAAATTTACGGAGGTAAAAAAATGTTTTGTAAAAATTGCGGTAAAGAATTGTGTGAACAGGCTTATGTATGTCCCGACTGCGGATGTTTGGTAGGGAATGTAGCGAAAGCAAGGGAAAAAACGTCGATTATTCAAAATGAAAACGAGAAAAACGGATTGTTAAAAATATTTTTGATGATTTCCTTTGCTTGTCTTTGTGTGGCGTTTATGTTTGCTTTTTTTTGGATGGACGCTTGGGAGGATGCATATGTCATTCTAACCAGTAGTTTAAGTTTTTTGGCGTTGGGGGCGGGGATTATATCCTTCGTATTTGGATTAAGAAAAGAAACGCAGGAAAGCATGAAATTGATTAGTATTTTTAATTTTATGGCTTGTGTAGCTATGACAGGAGTAGGGATTTATATATTGTGCTGTATTTAAATAAATATGAAAGACGGGAAAACCCGTCTTTTTTTTGCGAAAAAACGGATACTTTTACAAAATAAAAACATATCGTTAACAACAAATCAATATTGACAAGGTATAATCAGGGGTGTAAGTTTGGAAAAAAGGAGAAAAAAATGAACGCGATAGAAATAAGAAACTTATCCAAGAGTTTCCGCGGAATGTATGCGGTCAATCAACTGAATATGACCGTACCCGTGGGGGCGATTTACGGATTTATCGGTGAAAACGGGTCGGGAAAATCGACGACGGAAAAACTGATCTGCGGACACCTTGTGCCCGACGAAGGGGAAATCAAGCTGTTCGGCAGAGATTATACCGACGCAGGCGTGCGCGTAAGAGTGGGCGCTTTGATCGAAAACGCAGGCTGTTTCCCCGGCTCCAGCGTGTATCAAAATTTGATGATGCAGGCGATCAATTTGGGGATTGAAAACCCCGACGAGGAGATTCAAAGGGTGCTCAAAATCGTGCGCATGGAAGAATCGGCGTCTATCAAATTCAAAAGCTGTTCGCTCGGTATGAAACAGCGTATCGGTATCGCGATGGCGCTTTTGGGTTCGCCTGCGTTGTTGATTTTGGATGAACCCATCAACGGTTTGGACACGGACGGTATGCGTATCATGCGTGAAATTCTTGTCGATATTACGCAAACGTACCGCTGCACCGTATTGATTTCCTCCCACCTTCTTGGGGAGTTGGAAAAGATTGCCACCCATTACGGAATCATTCGCCAAGGAAGAATGATACAGGAACTGACCGCACAGGAAATGGAGAGCCGCGCGCGGGTGTTCGTATCCTTAAAAACGGAAGATATGGAAGGTGCGGGGAAAGCGTTGAAGGAAAAATTCGACAACGTTCGCGCGGAGGACGGATATTTGCGCGTGTATGACGTAAACGATACGGAAAGTATCGTCGAATACCTTTTAAAATGTGGCTTTATCGTCAGTGAAGTCAAGAAAAACAAGATCGGTTTGGAAGAATATTACATCGAATTGATGAGCCGAAAGGAGAATGCGTAAAATGGAACAAATCAGCGAATTGAAATTTGAATCTCCCAGCTTTTTCAAGAGAATAAAAGGAATGCTCGGCGTGGACTTTTACCGTTTATTCCACACCCCGCTGTTTTACATTTTCCTTGCGATCGCGGCGATTATCCCTGCGATGATTTTGGGCACGATGGGCATGGAAAATCCGCAAACGGGCGAGGCGGCTGAGCCTCTTTACACCAACACGTGGCAAATCATAGCCGCAGATACGCCGTTGTATGCCGTAAACAGTATTGCCGAATACGCAAACATGAACATGGTATTTATCTTCGGCGGCATCATGGTGTCCATCTTCATCGGCCACGATTATAAAAGCGGTTACGTAAAACAACTGTTTACTACGCACGCGAAAAAGGAAGATTATATGATCTCGAAATCGCTTACCTGCGCGTTTGCGATGGCGTGTATGTGCATTACCTATTTACTGGGCGCGGTCGGCGCGGGCGTGTTTGCGCAAACTTCGTTTGAGGTAAACGTCGGCTCGTTGATCTGTGCGATTTTGGGCAAAATGCTGATGAGCCTCGGCTGGGCAAGTTTGTATACTTTTTTGAATATCATTTTCAGAAAATATTTCGGCATTTCCATTGCGTCCTCCTTCTTTTTCGGGACGGGCATTTTGATCATCGGCGTGGGCGCGCTTGCAGGAAATTCGCCTTTATTGAACGTATTTTTATACGGTTCGTCGGTGTATGCGTGCCTTTCCAGCAATTTTTGGACGGTTTTGGTATGCTTGGTCGTATCCGTGGCGTGGGCAGGAATTTATAACGTGCTCGGCACGCACATTTTGGACAAGAGCGACGTGTATTGAGAGGTGTGAAAATGAATGCGATTGAAATCAAAAATTTAACCAAAAGCTTTGGGGAAAAGCAGGCGTTGAAGGGCTTAAATATGACTGTTCCCGTAGGCGCGATCTACGGATTTATCGGTGAAAACGGGTCGGGAAAATCGACGACGGAAAAAATTATTTGCGGCTTGATCCATCCAAGCGGCGGCGAAGTAAAACTGTTTGGAAAGCCGCACACGGACGCGGACATTCGCGCAAAAGTGGGCGTTTTGATCGAAGCGCCCGGCTGTTTCCCGAACTGTACCGTATGGAATAACTTAATGCTGCAAGCGGCAAATTTAAGCATTGAAAACCCGAAAGAGGCGGTTAAAAACGTTTTAAAAACGGTGCGTATGGAAGGCGCGGCGGGCAATAAATACAAAAACTGTTCCCTCGGTATGAAACAGCGTATCGGTATTGCGATGGCGCTTCTCGGCGAGCCTACGCTTCTTGTCTTGGACGAACCGATCAACGGCTTGGACGCGGACGGTATGCGTATTATGCGCGAAGTACTGGTAGACGTTACGCAAAACCACGGTTGCACGGTCGTCGTTTCTTCGCACGTACTTGGCGAGCTGGAAAAAGTGGCGACCCATTACGGCATCGTTCGCGGCGGGGTCATGATCAAGGAAATGACGGCGGAACAGTTGGAGGCAAGCTGCCGTACTTACGTTGCTTTGCAAGCAAAAGATATGCAAAGGACGAGGGAACTGCTCGGCAAAAAATATGCGCGCGTGGAGGAGGACGAAAAGGGCTACCTGCGCGTATACGACGGCGTAAAACCCGAAACGGTCGTGGCGTATTTGTACGAAAACGGCGTAATCGTCAACGAAATCCAAACAGCAAAGATCGGTTTGGAAGAATATTATATCGACCTTATGAAAGAAAAGGGGGGCAAATAATATGGAAAAGAAATTTGCAAACAACGGGTTTGGGAAAAGACTGAAAAGTATGCTGAAAGTGGATTTCCGCAGAATGTGTACTACTCCGTTTTTCTATATCATGGTCGGGATATCCTTTGTCGTGCCCATTTTGATACTGGTCATGACGACGATGATGGACGGCTCGGTTTCCGTCAATCCGCAAACGGGCGAGGAAACGGTGATGGAAGGTTTTAAAAACGTTTGGCAGATTTTGGGCGCGGTCAGCAGTACGGGCGGCGACGCCGCGGGCATGTCCATGGATCTTGTCAGTATGTGCAATATCAACATGATGTACTTTGCCGTTGCGGTGCTTGTTTGTATCTTCGTTTCGGACGATTTCAGAAGCGGATACGCAAAAAATCTTTTCACCGTCCGCGCGGAAAAAACCGATTACGTCATATCCAAAACTTTGGTTGGTTTTGTGGGGGCGGCGGCTATGTTCACGGCGTTTTTCCTCGGCGCGATGATCGGGGGCGGAATTGTGTCTTTACCCTTTGAAACGGTAGGTTTTAACGGAGGCAATATCCTTGCTTGTATGCTGTCGAAAATCTTGTTGAGTACGGTATTCGTTGCGGTTTGCGTGTTGGCAAGCGTAATCGGCAAGCAAAAAACTTGGCTGTCGATTCTGCTGTCGTTGGGCTTTGGAATGTTGTTTTTCACGATGATCCCGATGGTGACGCCGTTGGATTCGACCGTCGTGAACGTCGGTTTGTGTTTGGTAGGCGGCGGTTTGTTCGGGTTCGGGCTTGGCGCGATCAGCAATCAAGTATTGAAAAAGACCGCCT
>JAFUIT010000120.1 GCA_017468345.1 Clostridia bacterium | reverse complement strand
GTTCATGGGCGGAGTACGCTGTGGGGAACTGTTGGACGTCATCAGTTCTATTTATAAAGTACGCAACTGTTCGGTGGCGATCGGTGAAAAGCCCAAAAAGCCTTGTCTTGCTTATCATTTGGGGCGTTGTCTTGCACCGTGTGCGCATTTGTGCACTCCCGAGGAATACGGGGCAAAGGTCAAAGAAACGCTTTCCTTTTTAGACGGAAATTATGAGGAGGCGGAGGCTCTTTTACAGGAAAAAATGCTCCGTTTTGCCGAGAATGAAGAATTTGAACTTGCGATGGAGTACCGTGAAAAACTGGCTATGCTGTCCAAGTTAAAATTAAAGAGGATTACCTCTTTAAACCGTGCTTTAAATGCGGACGTGATTGCATTGAAAACGAATTTTTTATATTCGGCGGTCAACGTTTTGGTAACACGCAGCGGGATTATGCAGGGCGGTAGCAATTTTGCCTTAGAGGACGGGTCTTTTTCCGAGGCGGACGCATTGACGGCTTTCATCGCGCAATTTTACACAAATCACGAACTTCCCGACGAGATTATCACGCAGGATTTTTGCGAAAAGGAATTGCTTGAAAAATATTTCTTCGAGCGTTTTGATAAACGGGTGGAAATCGTTTTGCCCAAACAAGGGGTAAAACATCAACTGCTGTCTATGGCGGAAAACAACGCAAGCGAATATCTTTCCAAATCGATCGATAAGATCAAACATAAGGACGATATGACGAAAAACGCTTGTAAACGTTTAAAAGAACTGTTGGGGCTTAAAAAATATCCCAAGCGCATGGAATGTTACGATATTTCAAATATTAGCGGCGTAGACAAGGTCGGCTCGATGGTCGTCTTTATCGACGGCGAAGCGGACAGAAGCAGTTATAGGCGTTTTAAGATCAAAGCGGTCGAAGGTGCAAACGACTATGCATCCCATCAGGAAATGATGCGGCGCCGTTTGGCAAAATTCGGCACGGAGGAGGAAGAACGTTTTCCCAAACCCGATTTGATCATCATTGACGGCGGCAAAGGCCAGCTGTCCGCGATCAAAGAAGTTTTTGACGAAATGGGGATCGAGGATATCGAGCTGATTTCGCTTGCCGAACGGGAGGAGGAAGTATTTACCCTTTTTTCCGAGGAAAGCATTCGTATCGACCATCGCGACCATGCGCTGAAAATGTTACAGCGTATTCGCGACGAGGCGCATCGCTTTGCCATCACGTATTTTCGCAACTTACATTCGAAACGCAACCTTGCTTCGGTGTTGCAGGAAATCGACGGCGTTGGGAAGAAAAAACGTATGGCGCTGATGGAAAAATTCGGCACGATCGATAAAATTATGAACGCTACGGAAACCGAGTTATGCCAAACGGAGGGGATTGGACCGGAGCTTGCGAAAAAAATCCGTGAATATTTTAGGAAAAACATATAATGCAGAAGATCGATTATTCGTTGATCGTATCCGATTTTGACGGTACGTTGGTAAACGATGACGGCAGTATTTCGGCAATCAACAAACAAGCAATCACTCAATATATCGAAGCAGGCGGCAAGTTTGCAATCTCCACGGGGCGTATGCCCGCGGGGATTTTACCGCGCGCACGAGAGTTGGGTTTAAAGGGCTTGGTATCCTGTTGTCAGGGCGCGATTATTGCGGACATTGTCAGCGGAAAGGTGATTATGGACGGAAGAATTCCTTACGAAACAACCCTTGCCGCTGTTCAAAAAATGGAAGAAATGGGTTTGCATATTCACGTTTACGATCAGTGGGAATATTATTGCAATATGGACGACGAAGCGTTGAAAATTTACGAACGCGCGGTAAAGAGCAAGGCAACGTTGATCTTGGATCGAAAAATGTCCGATTTCGTCAAGGAAAAGCGTCTTTGTTCATATAAAATCCTTGCTATGGTGCGCGCGGAAGACAACGACCGCATTTTAAACGCGCTTGCGGCGGAAAATTTTGAAGGTTGCGGCGTAACGCGCAGTAGTTCGTTCTTGGTGGAAGTCGTCAATAAACAGTACTCGAAAGGCACGGCGATCGCGTTTTTAGCGGAGCATTTCGGCGTGGCTTTGGATAAGACGATCGCGGTGGGCGATCAGCGGAACGACTTGCCGATGATAGAGCAGGCTGGACTTGGCATCGCCGTACAAAATGCCGATGAAGGGTTGAAGGAAAAAGCAAAATACGTTTGCAAGCGCACCAACGAAGAAGGCGCGATTGCGGAAGTCATTGAAAAATTCGGTTTTAATAACAAAGGATAATTATGTTGGAAATTTTAGCTCCCGCAGGGAACTACGACAGTGCGTTGGCGGCGATCAATAACGGCGCAAACGGGATATATTTGGGGCTGTCCTCGTCATTTTCCGCCCGTCAAGGCGCGGATAATTTTGACGCGGAGGCTTTTTGCGCGATTATTTTGCGCGCCCATCTTTGCGGCGTAAAAGTATACGTTGCGCTCAATACCGTCGTAAAATCGGGGCAGGAAATCCAAAACTTTTTTAAGGACTTGCTGTTTGCGTGGAACGAAGGCGCGGATGCGATCATTTTACAAGATCCGTTTTTGGGAAAACTTGTTAACGAAACGTATCCGCAAATCGTTTTGCATTTAAGCACGCAAGCGGGCGTATGCAACATAGACGGTGCGAAATTCGCCAAGGAATGCGGTTTTTCGCGCGTCATTTTGGCAAGGGAAACGCCGATGGCGGAAATTGTAAAAATTGCCGAAATTATCGAAACGGAAACTTTTGTGCACGGCGCGCTTTGCACTTGTTTTTCAGGGCAATGCTACTTTTCCTCGTTCGTGGGCGGAAACAGCGGAAACCGCGGTCGTTGCAAACAGCCTTGCCGTAAAAAATACGCCTATAACAGAAACGAAAATACGGAAAAAAATTACGCGCTTTCGCTGTCCGATTTATGCGTTGGCGAAGATATTCAAAAACTGATAAACGCGGGCGTGATTTCTTTTAAAATCGAAGGCAGAATGCGCCGTCCCGAATACGTTGCTGCGGCTGTTCGGTATTATCGCGGGCTGTTAGACGGAAACGTGGATACGCAAGCGCGTTTATCCGATTTAAAACGTACGTACAATCGCGGAAATTATACGAAGGGGTTAGCGTTCGGGCAGGACAAGCGCTTTTTATCTACGGCTATTCAAGGTCATCTTGGCGAAAAGGTGGGCGTTGTAAAAGTTATAAACGGCCAATACCTCGTTGAAAGCCGTTTTACGCCGCAAAAAGGGGACGCGTTTAAAATTATCCGTGACGGAGTAGAAGTAGGCGGCGCAAATTATGCCAAAACGCAGGGGAAATGTTTTATACTCGACTCTAAAAACCGCTTGAAAAACGGGGACGGCGTATTCGTAACGACGGATACGGCGGTGAATACGCGCGTATTGAGTGAGGAAAAACGGGGTGAGATATCCCTTGCGCTCTATTTCAAGGAAGGCGAGCCTGCAAAAGCGGTTTGGAAAAATATATGCATCGAAAGCGACGCGTCTTTGCAGTCGGCAAAAAGCCGGCCGTTAGACGAAACGGAAATTCGCGCTTGTTTTGCAAAAACGGACGGGCTGCCAATGGAAACGGTCTTTGACGAAATTACCGTAAACGGCAATATTTTCGCGCCGAAATCGGAATTGAACGCCTTTCGGCGAAAAGTCTATTCGACTGTATGCGGACTGATACAAAAAGACGAGCGAGAGGCTTTGAAAGAATGTGAAATCCCGTCGGTGCAACTGAAAGGTCAAAATAACAAAACGGCGGTCGTTTCGGACGATTTTACGGGGATAAAGACGGATATTGCCATCTATAAGCCGAAGGATTATTCTTTAGATTTGCCCGAAAGTTTCACTCGGGGCGATTATGAAAAATATCTCTATTATCCTGCCTTTGCGACTTCGAAAGAGCTGGATAAACTATCCGAATGGATTGAAAAATACAACGTTGACGGCATTTATGCGGAAAACTACGGCGGGATAATCTTTGCCGAGGAACATAAGGTAAAATTATTTGCAGGAACGGGCTTTAATTTGACGAATGAATATTCGGTTGAAATACTTTTGCGCCGTTCCGGTCTTACCGCCTATGCGATATCCAAAGAATTGAACGAAAAAGAGGCAAATGCTTTGGTAAGCGATCGAGCGTTTGCACTTTCGTCAGGCAATATCAAAATCATGGATTTGTGCTATTGTCCGTTTGGTAAAACTTGCAATAAATGCGACAAACGGGAAGTCTACACTTTGACGGATGAAAGCGGACGTACGTTTCCCGTCAGAAGATATCTTTCGGCGGACGGCGGATGCCGTTTTGAGGTATACAACTGCGCGGATTTGGTCGGGATCGGCATAAACGGCGCGGGTAAATTGATGGACGTAAGTCTGTTATCGAAAAAAATCGACGCAGTTTACGCAAAAGATAATGAAATGAAACAAAAGTCCATATATCAAAATTGCACGTCGGGTCATTATAAGCGCGGCGTACTGTAAGGAAAAAAATGAACCAAAGAGCGATTGAAAAAACCGAATTGAATAAAATTTTATCGCTTGCGGCGGAATATGCCGTATTAGACGGGGGAAAGGCGCGCTTGAAAAATCTTGCGCCGACTTCCGATCCCAAAGAGGCTATTCGTCGCTTAAATACGACCGACGAATGCATAAACTTGCTGTTTTCGCACGGGATTTCCAAAATCGAGGGCTTTCCAAGCTTTAACGATGAACTTGGCCGCGCGAAAAAGGGATCGGCTTTGACCTGCGGTGAATTGTTAAAAGCGGAAAACTTGTTACGATCCGCGCGTATTGCTTACACTTCGATTTGCGGAGTGACCGACGATACCGTTTACGAAGTGCGATCGCTTGCCGATAGGTTGTATTATGATGCAAACCTTGAGGAGGATATCCGCACGAAAATTTTAAGCGATACGGAGGTCAGCGATTATGCCAGCGATAAACTGTATACCGTTCGCCGTGAAATCCGTCTTTTAAACGAACGTATCCGTTCGAGATTATCCGAATATTTGGTGGGAAACGAGGGCAAATATTTGCAGGACGGCATTATTACGATGCGTGACAACCGTTACGTTTTGCCCGTCCGCGCGGAATATAAACGAAATATCAAAGGTTTCATTCATGACCGTTCCGCAAGCGGCGCGACCTTCTTTATCGAGCCGGAAGAAATTTTGGAAATGAACAACGAGCTTCGTTCTTTGCAGATCGATGAAAAGGAAGAAGTGGAGCACATTTTAGGCGAACTTTCGCGTAGAGTCGGCTTTATGAGCGACGAATTGACCGTGGATATAGAGGTCTTGGAGGAGTTGGACAGTTATTATGCCCGCGCGGAATACGCCTATAAATTGTCCTGCGTAAAGCCTGAAATCAATGGAACGGGAGTTTTGCTTATCGATAAAGGCAGACATCCTTTGATCGATCGTAAAAAAGTCGTTCCCGTCAGCCTTTCGTTGGGGGAAGATTACCGATTTTTACTCATCAGCGGACCGAATACGGGCGGTAAAACGGTAACGTTAAAGATGGTCGGGCTGTTTTGTTTGATGGCAATGTGCGGTTTATTTATCCCCGCAAAGCGGGCGATACTTTCCACGTTTGACGAAATTTATTGCGACGTTGGCGACGCGCAAAGCATCGAGGAAAGTCTTTCAACCTTTTCTTCGCATATCACAAATATTATCCACATCGTAAACAATGCCGATAAAAACAGCTTAGTCTTGATTGACGAGCTTGGAGGCGGAACGGATCCCGAAGAAGGACAAGCGCTTGCAAAAGCGATCGTTTCCCATTTGCTGGATACCGGCTGTGCGGGCGTTGTGACAACGCATTACACGGCGTTGAAAGAATTTGCCTTTTCGGCAAAAGGCATTGAAAATGCCTGCATGGAATTTGACTCGGATACCTTGCAACCGTTATACGTTATGCACATCGGTTTACCCGGTTCAAGTAACGCGTTGGCGATTTCCCGCCGTTTGGGTTTGAAGGAAAGTATTTTAAACGAGGCGCTTTCCAATCTTTCCGAGGACGCGCAAAAATTTGAAAATATCGTTCGCAGTGCGGAAGAAAGCCGTATTAAGGCGGAAGAAACTTTACAAGAAAGCAACCGATTGAAGGCGGAATGGCAGGAAAGGTTGCACGAAGTGGAACAAGAACGGGAAAAGCTGAAAAAGGAACGGGAAAAACTGTACGTTTCCGCTAAGGCGGAATCCCGTCGAATTATCAACGAGCGCGCGTCGGACGCGGAGGAAATTTTACACGAGCTCGAAGAAATATTCGCCCAAGAACGTCTTTCCGAAAGCGATTTAATTAAGGCAAGAACGCTGAAAAATAAACTCGCCGACAAAGTCTATGAAAGCGAGGCTGAGGAAGAAAATTTGCCTAAATAC
>JAFUIT010000119.1 GCA_017468345.1 Clostridia bacterium | reverse complement strand
TTCCATCGACGATACGCCGCCCGACGCGATAATATCAAGGGAATACGTTTCGCTTAAACGCCGATAAAGCGCCAGAGTTGCACCCCGCATCGCGCCGTCCTTGGATATATCCGTACAAATGACGGTCTTCACGCCAAGCGATTGCATTTTTGCAAAAAAACCGTCCGCCGTGTAATCGGATTTTTCCAGCCAGCCCTTAATGGCGATTTTTCCGTCCGCGATATCCGCGCCGACGGCAATTTTATCCCCGTGTTTTGCAAGCGCCGCACGCAAAAAATTCTCGTCCGTCACCGCCGCCGTACCCAAAATAACTCGGTTTGCGCCGTTTTCCAAATATTTGTCTACCGTTTCCATATCGCGAATGCCGCCGCCCGTTTCAATAAACAGACCCGTTTGTTCCGCGATCCCTTTCACCACGTGCAAATGGGCGGGCGAGCCCTTTTTCGCCCCCTCCAAATCGACCACGTGGATACACGTTGCGCCCTGTTTTTCAAATTCCTTCGCGATTGCAACGGGATCGTCGCCGTACACCGTCATTTGCGTATAATCCCCTTTAAACAAGCGCACCGCTTTCCCGTCGTATAAATCGATTGCAGGAAATATTTTCATATTCTTCTACCCTTTTAACTTATTTTACCTCGCAAAAAGCGCGCAGAACGTTTAAGCCCACTTCACCGCTTTTTTCGGGGTGGAATTGACAACCGAACACGTTGTCTTTTTCTACCGCCGCCGTAATCGGTCGGCTGTATTCGGTCGTTGCAATCACGCTTTCCTTACAGTTCGTCGCAAAGTACGAATGCACGAAATACACACAGTCGCCCTCTTTGCAATACTTCAACAGCTTGCTGTCCCGTTCAAGATGCAAGCCGTTCCAGCCGATATGCGGCACTTTTAAAGTCTTATCCACATACCCTTTCATGGGTACGACTTCGCCCTTTAAAATACTCAAACCTTCGTGTTCGCCGTATTCGTAACTCTTTTCAAACAACAGTTGCATACCGAGACAAATGCCCATAAGCGGCTTGCCTTTTTTTACTTCTTCCCGTAAAAGATCACCCATGCCCGATTCGCGCAACTTTTTCGCCGCGTCTTCGTACGCGCCTACGCCGGGCAACATGATTCTATCGGCGTTTTCAATAATTTTCCTGTCCGCAGTCACCACCGCGTCCGCGCCGATACGCGCAAACGAGGATTTGATGGAAAATAAATTTCCGACCCCGTAATCGATTACCGCTATCATCAAAGCACCCCTTTCGTGGAGGGAATTTCACCCTTACGCTTTTCATCTAACGCCGTTGCTTTCCCAAGCGCGCGCGCCACCGCTTTAAACGTGCCTTCAATGATGTGATGCGCGTTTTGCCCGCAAGCTGAGAAACGTGCAAAGTCAGTTTCGCCTCCCGCACGAACGCCAGCCAAAATTCTTCGCAAAGTTCGGTATCGAAATCGCCCACCTTTTCCGCCGCGATATCCAAACGAATCGCCGCATAGTCGCGTCCCGAAATATCCACCGCCGCCATGATCAAAGTTTCGTCCATCGGCAACACGATATCCCCGTAACGGATAATTCCGCGCTTATCGCCAAGCGCCTCGTAAAACGCCTTGCCGAGCGCAATGCCGATATCTTCGACGGAGTGGTGATAATCCACCTCAACGTCTCCCTTACAGGACACCGTCAAATCATACCCCGCGTGCTTGGCAAACAGCGTCAGCATATGGTCGAGAAAACCGCAACCGCTGGCGATTGTACTGCTACCCGTTCCGTCTAAATTCAGTTCAAGAGAAATATCCGTTTCTCCCGTCTTGCGTTTGATCGCGCTTATCCTCATTCTTCCTTCTCCTTCAATATATCCTTCACTTCTTCCAAAAACCGATCCATCTGCGCTTTCGTCCCGATGGTGATACGGTTAAATTCTTCCACGCGTCCGCCGTTAAAATGCCTTACCAAAACGCCGCGCGCCTTTAATTTTTCATACAATTCTTTCCCTGCGATTTTATCCGATTTCGCGAAAAGGAAATTCGCCTTGGAATCCAACACCGTAAACCCAAGCGTTTCCAACGCCCCTTTCGTATACGCGCGGTTTTCCATAACCGTCTTTGCATTCGCGGTAAAATACCCGTCCGCCTCCAACGCCGCGACGCCCGCCGCCTCCGTCATACGGTTTACGTTGTAAGGGTTGGTCGAATAACGAATGGTTTGCAGGTCGGCAATCAACGTTTCACTGCCAAAGCCAAGTCCCAAGCGCGCGCCTGCAAGACTGCGTGATTTGGAAAACGTTTGCGTCACAAGCAAGTTATCGTATGTGTCGATCAACCGCACGCAACTCTCCCCGCCGAAATCCACGTACGCCTCGTCGATAATCACGACGTTTTCGGGGTTAGATTTTACGATCTCCTCCACCTCGGCAACCGACAGACAAAGCCCCGTCGGCGCGTTGGGGTTGGCAATGACGATATTTTTACCTATCCCCACGTAATCGCGATAATCCACCGAAAAATCCTCTTTTAAAGAAATTTTTTCATAGGGAATACCGTGTAACTGCGCAAACACCGAATAAAACCCGTAAGTGATATCGGGAAACACAATGGGGTGCGCTTTATCACAAAACGCCATAAAG
>JAFUIT010000118.1 GCA_017468345.1 Clostridia bacterium | reverse complement strand
TGCATGGCGGTGTCCGCGTTTAAAAGTAAGCAGGTGGAGAAGATCATTCTTACCCGCCCTGCGGTGGAGGCAGGGGAAAAGTTGGGATTTTTGCCTGGCGATTTACACGAAAAGGTAGACCCGTATCTTCGCCCTTTATACGACGCCTTACAGGAAATGCTGGGGCTGGAAACGTATGCGAAATTGATGGAGCGTGAAGTAATAGAAGTTGCGCCTTTGGCATACATGCGAGGCAGGACGCTGTCCAACGCGTTTATTATCTTGGACGAAGCGCAAAACACGACCAAGGAACAAATGAAAATGTTTTTAACCCGAATGGGAGAAGGGAGTAAAATGGTCGTAACGGGGGACGTGACGCAAATCGACCTCGACGGTAAGACAAGCGGTTTGGTGCACGCAACGGGTATTTTGGAAGGAGTGGAAGGCGTTGCCGTTTGCAAGCTGACGGCGAAAGACGTCGTAAGACATCCTTTGGTAATGCGGATTATTCGCGCCTATGAAAAGGACGCGGAAAAGGCGGAAGAAAAGAAAAACAAAATCTCTGCAAAAACAGAAAAAGAAAAAACGCGCGAAAAAAGCGCGGAAGGAGAGTAACGGAAGATGGCAATATTGCGGTTCGGTAAAGAATGGTCGAAACAGCAAATGTTAAAAAGCATCTTGCTGTTCTTCGTACATTTTATCATATTGATTTCGATTATGGCGGGGCTCTTGCTCGGTACGAAAATCGACAACCTCGTCGATCACATGAGCGAGTTCGGTTCCAGCTACTTATACGCGTTGTTTTGCGTATTCCTGCTGGTCGTTATCACGTATCTTTACTTTTTATTCGAGGACAAGCGAATGCTGTCCACGGGGAAAAATATTTCCCTTTTGTTCACGGTGTTGGATATTTCTTTCATCATTTCGTGGCTCATAGGGGATTACATCGACATTTTTGCGCGCCCTGTGGCGTTGTCGGCGTTGTTGATTTGCGTGTTGGTGGGACGCCGTTCGGCGGTGTTTATGAATATCGTCAACGCGCTGTTGATCTTCGTTGCGGATACCTTTGCGGGCGGTTTATCGGCGGACAGTGCTTACTATTCGTCCTTGCTGATCGCATTCTCGGCGGGTATGTTTGCGATTTTCTTCTGCGAAAAAGCGAAAACCCGTTTCCTTGTCGTGCTTGTCGGTGTTGCGATCGTCGTACCCATCGACGTCATCATTTTCCTGTTGGAAGTACCCACTTTCATCGACAACGTAGAAGGCGGTTTGGCGGCTTTGCAGAACATTTTACTGCACATGGGTTACGGTTTATTCGGCGGCGTAACGTCGACTGTCATTTTCTTGGCGATCCTGCCCTTGTTCGAGGCGATCTTCAACTGTTTGACGGTTTATCGCTTGCGTGAATTGACCAGTTCGGACGCGAAAATTTTGCAAAAATTGAAAGAGGAAGCGCCCGGTACTTACAACCACTCGATGATGGTGGCGCAGCTTGCGGAAGCCAGCGCGGCGGCGATCGGCGAGGACGTCGATTATGCACGTGCGGCGGCGCTTTATCATGACGTCGGCAAATTGCATTATCCCGAGCATTTCACGGAAAATCAAGGGGAATACAACCTTCATGACGAGTTGACCCCCGAACTTTCCGCGGATATTATCCGTTCGCACGCAAAAGACGGGTATACGCTGATCAAGGCGAACCACTTGCCCGACTTTTTGGCGGACGTTGCGTTGCAACATCACGGCACGATGCCCATTCGGTATTTCTATGCAAAAGCGTTGAAGTTGACGGACGGGGAATTAAACATCGAAGATTTCTCGTATATGGGGCCGAAACCGCAGACGAAGATCGCGGCGATCATTATGATCGCGGACGCGTCGGAGGCGGCGGTACGCGCCGTAGACGCGCGTAAACCCGAACAGGCGGAAAAAGCCATTCGCGCGGTCATCGAAGAACGTATGGATTTGGAACAGTTCTCCGAATGCGACATCACGATGGTTGATTTGACGAAAATCCGTATGGCGCTTGTCAACACCCTTTCGGGGGTATACCACCACCGCGTGAAATATCCCACGATCAAGTATAAGCGTACGGAAAACGGCACGAAGGGAGAAAACGTATGACGGATTTTGTCATTGTTTGCGACGGGGAAGAATTTCCCGAAGAAAACGTCCGCGCGTTGGAAAACGCGATGCAGGGTTTCGTGCAAACGGACGTACCCCTTTGCGTGGAAGTCATTTTCGTGGACGGAGAGGAAATTCGCCGTTTAAACCGCGAAATGCGGGATACGGACAAAGTGACGGACGTACTCAGTTTTCCCGCGCTTGACGGGATCAAAGGACAAGCGATTAAGGGGGAGGATTTCCCTTACGAGATCGACGAGGAAGGCAACCTCGTCATCGGCTCGATCGCGGTTTGTTGCGAACGCGCGAAAGAGCAGGCGGAGGAATACGGACATTCGTACCGCCGTGAATTGCATTACCTGCTCGTACACGGGATCATGCACTGTTTGGGGTACGATCACATGACGGACGGGGAGAAAGCGGAGATGCGGGAAAAGGAGGAATATATCCTCTCCAAGCTCGGTATCACGAGAGAGTAAGGCAACCGCCTTTAAACACAAAAACAAAGGAGTTTTTCAAGACGTAATGAGAAGCGGATACGTAGCGGTTATCGGTAGGGCAAATGCGGGCAAAAGCACGTTGATCAACGTAATGGTAGGGGAGAAAGTGTCGATCGTTTCTCCCAAACCTCAAACGACGCGCGATCGGATTTTGGGAGTATTGACGGAGGACGATTATCAAATCGTATTCGTGGATACCCCCGGTATCTACAAGGCGCGTAACGCATTGACGGATATGATGATGCGAACGACGGACATGAGTGCGAAATCGGTGGATTATATCCTATTTGTCCTGGACGGTCACGAAGGGGTGAAAGAGGAGGATTTCGAGCTGATACGAAAATACAAAGCCCTCAATATCCCCATGGCGGTCGCGTATACGAAAATCGATATTATGCCCAAGGAAAACATACCTTTGGATATGGCGAAATTTTCCGATGCGGATCTGGATTTGGACGTATTCCCCGTTTCGGCGCGTAAGGGGAAAAACGTACGCCAGTTAAAGGAATTCCTCGCCAAACAAATGCCCGAAGGGGAAAAAGTATTCATGGAGGATATCGTTTCGGATAAGAGCGAACGTTTTATGATTGCGGAAATCATGCGTGAGAAAATTTTGCTCAAATTCGACAAGGAAATTCCCCACGGTATCGCAATCGTGATCAACAATTTCGAGTTGCAGGAAAACGGCGTATACGACGTCAATTTGGACATCGTTTGCGAACGTGCAAATCACAAGGCGATCCTCATCGGCAAACAGGGCAAAGCGATCAAAGAGGTGTCCTCTTTCGCCCGTCAGGATATGGAAAAATTCCTCGGCGCAAAAGTTTTCCTCACCACTTACGTCAAAGTGAAGGAGGACTGGCGGGATAAGATGAATCTTTTGAAGGAATACGGGTACGAGGACTACAAAGAGTAAATAAGAAACAACGTATATACGTCGCATTTCGGCGTTGCAGGTGCGCTTTTCTTTGTCACGTACGCTCCCGTCGAAAATGCTCCTGCGCCTTGAACTGCTCGTATCTCCATTGTTTCGACGAATAAGGGGTATGCGTATATCTCACTCAAAAAATTTTTACCGCATAAATTCTCCATATCCTCCCAAACTGTTGACGTGGAGGGAAAGAGTATGCATGACAGACGGGAAGAAAACGGTGCGGCAAAAATGGCTTGGGAACTCTTTGAAAAGACGGGCAGTATCAGCTACTATATGCTCTATTACGACATTTTAAGAAAAAAGTAAACGAACAAAGGAAACGGGCATGGAGATTAAAACGGAAGCAATCGTGTTGCAATCGATCGACTATAAAGACAACGACAAATTGCTGACGCTGTTTTCCCCGTCGCTCGGAAGGATCACGGCAGGGATCAGGGGCGTAAAAAAGCCGAAAGCAAAGCTGGCTTTTTCCGCGCAGCCCTTTTGCTTTGCCGAATATATCCTCGCGGAGAAGGGGGGCAGGTACACGGTGACGAACGCATACCTGCACGAAAGTTTTTTCTCCCTTCGCTGTGATATCGTGCGCTTTTATGCAGCTTGCGCGATGGCGGAGATCTGCCTTGCCATTCTGTATGAAAACGAAGATTACGAGGGCTTGTTCGTAGCTTTGATCGAAGGGTTAAAAGCGCTTGCGCTGACGGAAGACGACGCGGCGGAAGCGGTGATCTCGTTCGTGCTCGTTGCACTGCGTGAAAGCGGATACCCCCTCGACCTCGGTTTTTTAGAGGAATGCGGAGGGGATATCGGTGAAAAGCTGTGGTTCGATTTCGCGGACGGCAGATTTACCACTTTTGACCGTTGCACACAAGGGGAACGCGCCAGCGTTTCCACCTATCACACCTTGCGCAAATGCGCGGGTTTAAGTTACACGGAAGAAGTTTTGAACGGGGGCAGAAAACGCGCCCTGCGCCTTGTCAAAGCGTATCTTACCGAAAAAACCGAAGCCAAATTGGACAATTTGGGCGAGCTGATTCGGTTGTATGAAGATTAGGCTTTGTCACAATATTCGGTTGTTTTTTGACGGAAAAACATTACGAAATACTGCGCAATTTACTCGGTTACAGACCGAGGGGTATGCGCCTTCGCAAATCGCTGGGCTTTCTTATGTTTTCCTCGTCAAATCGCGATAAATTGCTAATCAACCGCTTATCATGACAAAACCTAAAATAAAAAGGAGCAATTATGGCAAGAACGAAAAAACAGGAACCGTCCAAAGAGAAGGTTGCGGTCGTGACCCGCGCGGAAAAGAAGGACGCGACCAAAAATTTAATCAAAGAATGCTTGGCGGTCAAACCGCATAAACACAACGAAATCATTGAGGCTGTCGCAAAGCTCTACGTCGAACGTTTCGGCGGCGAGGATGCGGACAATATCAACGACGTAAAGGGTCGGGTGGGATCGGTACTCGACATCATGAAAAAGGAAAGTGAAATTATGTACGACGGCGGCATGTACGCGTTGAAAGCGCGCATTTTGCCCGAACCGCCCGTAAAAAAGACAACGAAAAAGACGGAAAAAAAGGCGGAAGAAGCAGTGGAAGAAAAACCTGCGAAAAAGACCGTCCGCAAGAAGAAGGAAGCGGTTGAAGAAACGGCGAAAGAGGAAGTAAAAGAGGAAAAACCCGTCAAAAAGACGGCGAAAAGTGCAAAAAAAGAGCCGTTGCCTCCTGCCCCCATTCAGCCGATCGCGCCCGTTGCGCCCGTGACGCCCGAAGTCGCGCCCGAGCCTATCCCCGAAGACAAACCCGCGCCGAAAAAACGCGGCAGAAAGCCGAAAGCGAAAGCGGAAGAACCTATCCAAGAGGCGAAAGTAGCGGAAAAGCCCGTTGAAACGGCGAAAGAAGTGAAAGAGGAAGTAAAGGAAGAACCTCAACAGCTTGTCGTCAAGGAAAAGGCGGAACTCGTCAAGAAAGAAGTGATGGACGTCAGCTTTTTGCTGGGAGAGAAAAAGGGTGTAAAACCGCCCGTAAAAGAGGAAAAACCGCCTGAAAAAGCGGAAAAGAAACCCGAAATAAAGCAGGAAGAAAAGCCTGCGGAAAAACCCGTACAAAAAGCGCAAAACACCCCCGCGAACGTGCGGAAACTGTCCGATAAAAACGTGCGCAACGTAAGAAAAGTTACTCCCAAAGCCATGACGGCGGACGAAAAGCTTTGCGAGGTGTTTTTAAAGCGTATCCGTTCGCTTGGAGGGGATTATTTCGAGTACTATTCGGTGTATCTTTTGGAAAGATATTCGATGAAAAACGGCAGGCGTTTGGAGGGGTTGAAGATTAGCGGTGGCGAACGCGACGGCGGTATCGACGGCGAAATCGAGCTGACGGATAAGCTGGGCTTTAGAGAAACCATCTACATACAGTCGAAAAACTGGAATCCCGAAAAGGGCGACGAAAGACTGTGGGTAGTGGGCGAAACTTTGTTACAGCAATTCATCGGCGCGTGTGCGTACCGTCAGGCAAAGGACGGCAAACAGCATTGCCGCGGTATTTTTATCACTACTTCCAGGTTTACCCCCGAGGCGAAACGTATTTTGGAAACGATGTCGGACAAAATCGTGGGTTACGACGGAACGGATTTGTATGAGGCGGCGAAAGAATGCTCGTTCGGCTTGATCGAGAAAAACGGCGTTTGGTCGCTGGACGAACGGATCCTTTCGGGGGATAAAGCGTTTTTCCATTTATTTTGATCCTTAAAAGGAGGCGAAAAGTCTCCTTTTTCGTCATTCACATTATAAAAAAAGCGCGCGCATATACGTGTGTGCGTGCGCGCGAGGAGAGATTATGTATAACGAAAGAGCGTATAAATTAGGCAGTAAGCGTTCGACGATCCGTGAAATTTTCGAATATGCGAAAAAGCGCAGCGGCGAGATCGGCGCGGAAAACGTATTCGATTTTTCCATCGGCAATCCGTCCGTACCCGCGCCCGACGCAGTCAACGAGGCGATCGTGCGTATCGTAAACGAAATGCCGTCCGTTGCTTTGCATGGTTACACTTCGGCGCAGGGGGATAAGGGAGTACGCGACAAGATCGCGGCGAATTACACAAAGCGTTTCGGTGTGGCTCTTTCGGGCGATGATTTGTACATGACCTGCGGTGCGGCGGCGTCCTTGACGGTCACGTTGCGCGCGTTGACCTGCGAGGGGGACGAGTTTATCGTATTTGCGCCCTTCTTTCCCGAATATGCGGTATTCGTACAAGGCGCAGGGGCAAAATTGACGGTGCTTGCGTCCGATCCCAAGACGATGTTGCCCGATTTTGCGGCTTTGGAAAAGGCGCTCAATCCTCACGTAAAGGGAGTATTGATCAACTCCCCTAACAATCCTTCGGGCGTTGTTTACGGGGAAGAAACGCTGAAAAAGCTGGCGGGACTGTTGGAGAAAAAATCGGCGGAATACGGCAATCCCATTTATCTTATATCGGACGAGCCGTACCGTGAATTGATTTACGACAAGGAAACGGTCGTACCTTGCCCGATGAAATATTATAAAAACACGTTCGTTTGCTATTCGTACTCGAAATCTCTTTCGATGCCGGGCGAGCGTATCGGTTATATCGCGGTCAGTCCGCAGGCAACGGACGCAAAAGCGTTATATGCGGCGGTATGCGGCGCAGGGCGAGAGCTTGGCTTTGTATGCGCGCCCGCGCTTTTCCAACGCGTAGCGGCAGAATGCGACGGCATGACGGCGGATTTGAGCGTATACAAGCGCAACCGCGACCTTTTGTATAACGGTTTGAAGGATTGCGGCTTTACCTGCATTTATCCCGACGGAGCGTTTTATTTATTCATGAAAGCGGCGGAAGAAGACGGGGCGGCATTCTGTGAAAGAGCAAAAAAATACGAACTGCTTTTGGTCAACGGCGCGGACTTCGGCGCGCCCGGCTGGGTACGTATTGCGTACTGCGTGCAAACGGAGCGAATCGAAAAAGCGTTGCCCCTGTTCAAAAAACTCGCAGAGGAATACGGTTTGTGTTGATAAGGCTCTCTCGCAAAAAGTAGCCGTTCTAAAAGCAAGCTTTGCTTGCGCATTTAACCGCAAAGCGGTTCTATACAAAGTAAAAAACCTTCTCCAACGAGAAGGTTTTAATTTATTTAATTCTTCCGATTAAAACGTCCACGGGAACGTCCAGACATTGAGAAAGCTTGATAAGATTTGCTACGGAGGGCATCACTTGATCGTGTAACCATTGATAAATAAGATTTCCCGATATGTTATGATAAGTCGTTAATTGATATTGTGAAGTATTTGTTTCTTCCAAAATCTTTCTGAAATGTTCGCCAAATTGTTTGATCGGCGCTGAAAAAGTTTTATAATCAGGCGCAAATTCCACCAAACCGAGTAAATAATCGGCAGAACAATTAAAATATTCGACCAAAGAAAATAAAACTTCGGTGGAGGGGAGGCGCGCACCGCGTTTTAATGCAAAAATCGTTACGCGGTCTACGCCGATAATATCGGCAAGCTGTTTTGCACTTAAATTACGCAAAATCATTTGTTCAGTTAAACGATCCGCAAAATTCAATCGGTTAAACATAAATATTATAACTTACTTCTGCCAAGTACAAAATCCACGGAACAGTTAAACGTGTCTGCGATTTTGATTATATTTTCCAACCGAGGGGAACTTTTGCCTTTTTGCCAGTCATAGATGGCGGATTCCGCGATACCGGTTTGCTTTTGAAGTCTATATTTACTAATTTTTAATTCTTTGCAAAGCATAGGCAAGCGTTGTTGGAATGTGGGACAAGGTTTTACAAAAACGCGGTGATATTTTTCCGTTTCCCGCCCTAAAAGATAATCGGTAGAGCATTCGAAAAAATCCGCCATACGGATTAACAAATCGACCGCGGGTATTTTTTGTTCGCTCAAATATCTACTGACAGTTCCTTTCCCGCAACCGATAGATTTTGCAAAATCGGAAGGGGTTAAACCTGCTTGCATTATAAGCTCTGAAAGACTTTCGGCAAAATTCGACAAATTCATACAAACAAAGACAAACTCCTTACAAATATTATCCCCGAAAAGGGAAACTTTTACTTGCAGGTTTCCGTTTCAGGTGGTATAATATATGTAAAGTTTCGCGAACTTTAAATTATCAATACGAAAGGAGTAATAAAATTATGAAAAACAAAAAAGAAAAAGCGCCCGATATGGCGCTCGAAATGCAGGAAACGATTAGACAACTTTTGAAAAAGCACATTGTAGGTATTGTACAAGATAGGGCGGAAGGGTTCGATTTTTACCTTCCGGGCGGGAAAACCGTACATATTTCCGTACAAAACGTTTGATTTACAATCATAAAAAACCTATCAAAAATATTTTTATAAAAATATAAAAAAGTTTGAAAAACGTTTCAAAAAAGATTGACAACCCCTCGAAAGTGTGTTAAACTAATTTCACGCACCCGTATGAGGGGTGTAATTTTTTGTATGGAGTTTTTATTATGGCAGTTAAAACCGCTAGAGCGAAAATCACGTTTGAATGTACGGAATGCAAGCATAGAAACTACGACAGTATTAAGAATAAGAAGAACGATCCCGACAGATTGGTTCTTTCCAAATACTGCCCTTTCTGCAAAAAGCACACCGATCACAAAGAAGCGAAATAATTCTGTTTGACGCACGCCTAAAAAGGACGAGCTCCCTTTGGCGTAGACGTAAATGAGGTAAAAAATGGCAAACGCTACTAAGACAAAGAACAAAAAACCCAACTGGTTCCGTCGTGTGGGCGCAAAGATCAAGGAAACGTTCTCCGAATTAAAGCGAGTAACGTGGCCTAAATTCCCCACGGTTATCAAAACGACGGGCGTCGTACTCGTTGTCGTTGCCGCTTTCTTGGCGGTCGTTACGGGCGTTGACGCGTTGTTGGGCTGGCTGTTGGGTCTTATCTCGTAATTCGGAGGGACTATTATGCCGATGAACGAAGAACCCAAATGGTATATCCTTCATACCTATTCGGGTTATGAAGCGATGGTAAAAGACAGCCTTGAGAAGTTGATCGAAAACAACAATCTCGGCGATTATATCGTTGATCTGAAGATCCCTATGGAGCAGGTCGTTGAAGAAAAGAACGGCAAGCTGAAGGTAGTGGAAAGAAAACTGCTGCCTTGCTACGTTTTCATCAAGATGATCTACACCAACCAGATTTGGTACTACGTCACCAGCACGCGCGGCGTAACCGGTTTCTGCGGGCCTCAGGGCAGACCTAAGCCCATGAGCCAGGACGAGATCCGCAAAATGCGTCTTGAAGAATACACGACGGACGAAGTTTTTGCGATCGGCGACACCGTTTCCATCGAAGACGGTCCTTTGAAGGGCTTCTTCGGTACGGTAAAGGAACTGAACGTTGCGGCGCAGAAGGCGAAGATTTCCACGACGATGTTCGGCAGAACGACGGACGTAGAGGTCGAATTCATTCAGATCAAAAAAGTAGAGGGCGAAATTCCCGTTGCCGCGGCAACCGAGGAATAATCCCAACCGCGCGCACAGCGCGCATATGCATTTGTTAAATAAGTGGGAGAGACGTCAAATTTTTGAGGGCGTCTTGTCAAAACCACTAAGGAGAAAATATTTATGGCTAAGAAGATTACAGCAGTCGTAAAATTGCAACTTCCCGCTGGTAAAGCGACTCCGGCTCCTCCCGTAGGTTCGACCCTTGGTCCCTTCGGTATCAACTTGCCCGGCTTTACGAAGGAATTTAACGCAAAAACGGCAGACAAACCCGGTCTTATCATTCCCGTTGTCGTAACGATCTATCAGGATCGTTCGTTCACGTTCATTCTTAAGACCCCTCCCGCTCCCGTTCTTATCAAGAAAGCTCTTGGTATCGAAACGGCAAGCGCAAAACCCAACTCGGTTAAAGTTGGTAAGCTGACGAAAGCGCAGGTAGAAGAAATCGCTAAGACGAAGTTGCCTGACTTGAACTGTACGTCGCTTGAAAGCGCAATGAGCATGGTTGCCGGTACCGCTCGCAGTATGGGCGTAACCGTCGAAGAATAATAGGAGGCGGCAAAGATGAAACACGGCAAGAAATATCAAGACAGTGTAAAAGCATTTGATTTAACGAAACAGTACGAAGCAAGCGAAGCGATCTCCGTTTTGCTTGAAACGGCGAAAGCAAATTTCGACGAAACGGTTGAAATGCACGTTCGTTTGGGCGTTGACCCCCGTCAGGCTGACCAGCAGGTACGTGGCGTACTCGTACTTCCCCACGGTACCGGTAAAACCAAGAGAGTTTTGGTTATCGCAAAGGGCGCAAAGGCAGACGCAGCAGCAGCAGCAGGCGCTGACTACGTAGGCGCGGAAGAATTGATCGCGAAGATCCAAAACGACAACTGGTTCGACTTCGACGTTATGATCACG
>JAFUIT010000117.1 GCA_017468345.1 Clostridia bacterium | reverse complement strand
GCCCTATTTCTTCCAAATTTAACCGTTTAAAGGCTTTCAAAACTAACTATATTGATATTTTACATAAAGACCGACAGGCGAGCAATATGCTCGCCTGTTTTTATTTGTGTAAACGCCGTTTTTATGAAAACGTTTCCCCATTGTTTTCACCCAAAACGAACCCCTTTCGCAAGCGAAAGGCGTTTAAAACGGCATAATACCCCTATGCACGTAAAGGAAAGCCAGCGTGCAGGCAAAAACCGCACGCTTAGCCGTTTCTTTTACAAGGATTATTTCTCGTCGTTGCCCTTATGTACGTTTACGTACGCTTCCGCAACAACAACGCGGGTAACATCCTTAACCAACTTTTCGCATTTACGAACGCGGAAAAGGTTGTTACAAACAGGGCACATATAAACCATGTTGCCTTCCTGAACGTGCAGAGCCGCGCCGCATCTATGGCAATTTACCACCCACAGCTTAGGTTCGTTTGCAGGTGCAGGTTCTTGCGCTACGGGTACTGCTTCTTCCATGGGCTGTGCCGCCACTTCGGGGATCTGCTGTTCTTCTACCACTTTTTTTGCTTTGTTTTTCTTTGCCATAATAACTTCCCTACCTTTTAAATATTTATCAAAGTATTATTTTATCAAGGTGTTTCCACCTATACTTCAATCCTCACGGCAAGTGGGGAACTGCCCCACTTACCCTGCGGATTTTAGCCTATTTTTACCGATCGCTAAACGGCGATCTTTTTTGCGCCGATATCACCGAACGTTTCAGTTGTTCGTCGGAATATCCTTCACCGTTACGGGAATGCGTACCATCTTAAGTCCGCACTGTACCAATACGTAGTTGTCAAACTTCGTAAACGCCCTTTCGGTATCCAACTTCAAGCGCGAGCCTCTTACAATTTCCATCGAACCGTCGCTGTAAATCAATTCCAGCGCCAAGCCCTTCATATCGAACGTTTCGCCTACAAAGTATTCCGTTCTGTGCGTAGATTTTTCCGCAACGCGCAACGCAACGGGTTTGATCGATTCGCCGAAGGATTGCTTGACAATTCTCAACGCCTTTTCCACCGCGCGCAATTTACGTGCTTGTTCATCCGTAATCGCGGGCTTTTCGACGTTTTGATCATCCGAGCCGTTGACTTGCGAACGTAATTCTTTTACCGTTTTCGCCAAAGCTTCCGCCTGCGCCTTGCTCTCATCCGCATTTTCCGCCGACGCCAAGCCTACCACTTCGTTAGCATCGGGCAATACGTCAATCACTTGACCGCAAGTCTTGGCTTTTACTTCAGGCAACGTTTCACCTACCCTCTTTTGATTGTTCTTCTTTTTACGCTTGCACAGCGCCGCACATACGATTACCAGAACAACAACCGCTGCCGCACCGCCGCCGATCGCTACGTAAAGCAGAACGTCTTCGCCGATGCCGCCTTCCTTGTCTTCCGTTTGATCTACCGACGAATCGATGCTGCTGTCCGTATCCGCCGCACCTTCTTTCACCGTTACCTGTACACGTAAAGTTTTACCGCTGCAACGAACCACTACGTACTTGGTAAGCTTGGTGAGTGCTTTCGT
The DNA here is from genome assembly GCA_017468345.1 of Clostridia bacterium. Classification (GTDB taxonomy): domain Bacteria; phylum Bacillota; class Clostridia; order Christensenellales; family Borkfalkiaceae; genus Scatosoma. The sequence goes on along the minus strand of JAFUIT010000117.1, from coordinate 37,999 downwards.
CGTATCCAACTTCAACTGCGAGCCTTTCGCGATTTCCGTCGAATAATCGTCGTATACCAACTCTACCACAAGCCCGGTCATATCGAACGTTTCGCCCGCTACGTATTCCGTCTTATGGGTCGAACTTTCCGCAACGCGCAACTCGACGAGGTTGATCGCAATACCGAAGTATTCTTTGACCGATCTCAACGCCTTTTCCACTGCAAGCAATTTGTTTTCCTGCTCAGCCGTGATAAACGCTTTTTGTTCCGCTTTGCTGTTTGCATTGTTGAAATACAAACGCGCCGTCTTTACGGTTTCGGACAAAGCTTCTACCTTCGCCTTGTTGTCATCCGTCTTATCCCAAGCCGTCCAGCCTTGCACTTCGCTCGCCTCAGGCAAAGCGTCGATGATCTGCGTACACATACGCGTTTCGTCTTCGGGCAAAGTACCGACCGCATTTCTCACGCCGAAATACAGCTTGTATACGTGGTTGGTGTAACCGTTGCCGTTGGTGGGATAATTGATAATCAGTTTGTTTTCTTCGCGCACGTACTTCGTATAGTAATAGATTTCCTTTTCGAAGTTCGTGTTATAGTAGCCCTTATAGTACGCCGCGCCGTTCAATTTGGAAATGACCGATTGAATGCTGTCGGAAATTTCCTGACGGTATACCGTTTCCAGCGTAGGCGCTTGGATACTTTCGAAGGTGTATTCCTTCACGCCGCTTGCATAGAACGCGCTGTCGCCGATCGCATTGACCGTATACGGCAACGTAACCTTATCCAACACGTCTTTGTTCAAGCCGTAGAACGCATACGAGTCGATACGCAACGTACCCGTCTTCACCGTCAAAGTCTTGTTTTCCAAGCTCAACGCCGCAGGGTAAGCGGTTACTTCGTACTCGCCCGCCGCCTGATCGATTACGCGGTACAATACGTTGTTTTCTACGATATAACCCGTATTGTCTTCCACGGTAAAGGAGTTCAAGTTTCTCGAATTTGCAAACGCGCCGTAGCCGATCTTCTTCAAGGTCGCAGGGATCACAACCGTCGTTTCCCCACCGTTGAAGAATGCGAAGTCACCGATCGTTTCCACGACGGGCATATCGATCGAGGTGTATGCCATCGTTCTTCTCTGCGAACCGAACGCAAAATCCCCGATCGTCGTTGCCGACGTAAGGTTGAGCGTTTCAATGCCGCTTTCGTAGAAGGACTGTACGCCAAACGTTTTCACGTTTTCGATGCCGTTGACCGTTTTCAGATTTCCACAGCCTTGGAACGCCATCATTCCGATCGAAGTTACCGTATCGGGAAGATTGATTTCCGTAAGCGAATTGCAGCCGTAGAACGCGCCTTCCGCAATCGTCGTCATCGTATTGCCAAGCAATACCTGCGTAACGCCAGTATTCGCAAACGTGTACGCGCCGACCGTCGTTGCGCCATTGCCGAACGTCGCTTCTTTCAACGCTTCCGCACCGTAGAAGGTATAACTGCCCAGCTTAGTCAAGGAAGGAAGCTCTACATACGCCAAATTCGTACAGCCGCTGAAAGTTCTGTCGCCCATCGTCTTAAGCGTTTCGGGCAAAGTCAATACGTACTTTTGATCGACCAACGCACCGCGAAGCGCGATACAGTTTTCAAACACGCCGTCGCCGATCGCCGTCAAGCCGTTTGCCGTAATATTGCTGATTGCGGAATCCGCAAACGCATACGAACCGAGATAGGTTACGCTTTCAGGCAATACGACCGTTGCGATATCCGTACCGCGGAACGCGCTTTCGGGGATTTTCGTAAGCTGTGCGCCGTTGAAGTCGATCGCTTTTAACGAAGAACCTTCAAACGCGCCGACGCCGATCTTCTTCACTGCGGACGAAAGGATCGCTTTGTCCACGTTGCTGTATGCAAACGCATACGCGCCGATTTCTTCCACCGTTGCAGGCAACGTCACGTTACCCGTTACGGAAGGATTGACGTAAAATACCTTCGTCTTGGCTGCGTTATACAAAATGCCGTTTTCCTGCGTATATTTTTGACTGCCCGAAACCAAAGTCAGGTTCATGCCTTCAAAAGGAACGCCCAAGAAACGCATATTTTCAATGTCTACGCTATCTCCAATATAAACTGTGGAAATCGCAGTGCCTGCAAATACGTTCGAGCCGAATACTTCCAACCCGCCGAACGCCGTAAGCGCTTTGATCGAAGAACCCGCAAACGCACGGTCGCCGATCACGCGGATATTTTCACCGCCGAAATCCACCGTAAAGTTCGTGCCGCTTAACGCCGAGCCGCAATTTTCAAACGCTCTTGCGCCGATCTCGAATTCCAAGCTTTCCCCTGCGGGCGACTTGAATTCTACCGCGGACAAGTTCACACAGCCCGAGAAAGCGCCGTCGCCTACTCTCGTCGTGCCGATCGTCACTTTTTCACGAAGCGCCGTACAGCCTGCGAACATATAATTGCCGATTGCCGTAAACTTACCCATTTCGATGGAGGTAAGCTGTTTACAGTTGGCAAATACGTAATCGCCGCTCATGTGCAAACCGGTCAAATCCACCGATTTCAACGCCGTACCTGCAAACGCGTAATGGTGCATCGTACCGACGCTGGGCATATCCACGACTTCGGAAAGGTTGGGACAGCCTGCGAAACACTGATTTGCAACCGTAACCGTTTTTACGTTGGAGAAATCGATCTTTCTCAAGTTGGTACAGCCGTAGAACGCCTGCTCATAGATCATGGACACGTCCGCCCAGTCGATCACTTGCCCCGTTTGTCCTGCGGGAAGCACGTTCCAGTTTTCGTCATACTGAATGATCTTGCCGTTTTCGTCCACACGGTGCTTTTCACTGACGAAGTACACTTCTTCCAGCGCCGTACAGTTGATAAACGCACGTTCGTTGATTTGAGTAACCGATGCGGGAATCACGATCTTGGTAATGTTATCGTTGTCCTTAAACGCTTCCGCGCCGATGTACCAAATGTTCATATCGGTAGGAATGACGACTTCGCCGCCCATACCGTTATAATCGGTCAAGGTGTAATTGCTTACCGTAAATTCGTTTTGTACGCGCAGGGTAACGCTGGTCGAATACAAGGTCTTTTCCCATTCCCCTTTCGCGTTCTTTCTTTCCACAGCGGCAAGAATAACCGTCGTGCCCTTCTTCAAGGTCTTTACGTTACCGTTGCCTTCTACCTTTGCAACGGAGGGATCGGTACTCGACCAAACGACGCGCAAATTCGTCATCGGGTGATACCAAGGATCCGTTTCGATCGGCAGGACGAATTCGTCCCCGACGTTCACCTTCACCGTACCCGTCGCTTTCGCCAAAGCGTCTTGGTTCGTCTTGATGATACCGAAGGAAATGGACGGAACGCTTACCAACGAAGAATTCTTCAAGTCCGTTACCGTTACTTCGATATATTTCGGAGTATTTTTACCCGAGCTGACGGCAACCACCGTCTTACCCGCTTTCAAACCGACGATTTCGCCGTTTTTCACTGCAACGTTATTATTGTTGGTCGACCAAACGAAGTTTGATTCGTCCCCGTCCCCTTCAAAGCTCAAATCCACTTTGTAGGATTCGTACTGATCCAACGTCAAGCTGTAAACGCCGTCCGTTTCCGTCAGTTTGTCATCCGTAGTAATTTCAAAGGTATTTACCGAAGATATCGGACCGAGATTTGCCGCGTTGATGTCGATCTGATACAAACAGCTGTTGACCGCATAGTCGTCGATCTGCACGTACAACTGCGAACCGTATTTTTCATAAATATCGGTGATTTCGATGGAAACCGTCGTCGTACCGTTGGGTTTCGCGTTGCGGATCGGGGTGGGATAATCGGTTGCCAGCATAAAAGACAAATCGCCTGCGGCATCCATTTGAGGATAGCACAGCATGATCGCCTGCGCGTAGTGATTGTCGTATACGTCTACGTCGAGGTAAATACGCTGTTTTTCCTTGTTACCGTCTTTATAGTTGTAATAACGAACGCGTGCGTCTTCCAAGATAGGCGCGTCGTAGTCGACCGTGAAGGTAAATTCGTACGTATTTTCTTCCTTCGCCGTTTCCCCTTCTTCGGGCGTATCCATAAAGAATTCAAATTCCATACGGTACTTGCCGTTCGCCATCAAGCCTTCCGCTTCGGGGCTGAGTTCGAGCTCTACGTTGGCAGGAGTCGCCTGACCGCCGCCTGCATACGCTTTCCCTACGCGGTTGCATACGTCTTCCAAAATCAACTCGCCCGTGTCCTCGCTGTACAGTCTGTACTTCACGAGGCGCGCGTTTCTCAAAAGCCCTGCGTATACCGCTTTGATGGAGGTGGAAGTCAAGTAGTTTTCCGCTTCGCCCTCGCCGTAATAGATATTGTAACGGGATACCGAGCACTTATCCTCGTCCACGTAGACGGGATCCGCGTCGTCGGGCAACAGGTAAACGTAGCTGCCCATAGGCAAAATGTATTTTTCGTTGTAGTAGCTGTTATAAGGCAACGTAGCCCAAACGCTTGCTTTGATCTTATCTTCTTCTTTAACCGATGCGTCCTGTTCGTTTTCAGCCACTTCGAACGCCGTGTAATCGAGCATGGGCGCTGCTTCCCAATCTCCGTAGAAAGCAAGGAAAGGAATGCTGAGATCGCACTGTCCCGACGTCTTGGAGTTGAGTTTCAAGAAACCTTCCACGTACATACCGTTTTCAAAGCTGTCGTCGATGTATTTCTTTTCGCTTTCGTCCAAAGTAATGGTTACGCTGATCGTTACGTCTGCGCCTGCCGCCACTTTCACTTCGCTGACCGTCTGCCCGTTCACCGTCCAAACGGTTTTCGCCTTATCGAGCATATGCGCCTGTTCGCTGACCGTCAAGTTGTCGCTGGATAGCGTTTCCGTCATGACGATCTGATCGGTCGCGAACTTCAACTCGGTCGAACCGAAGTTCGTCACGTTAAAGCTCATGGTGTAAACGCCCGTCTTTTCATCGTCGTCGCCAAGTTCCAGTTTCGGACGATAATCGTTTTCTTCTACGTTCGTCCAAAGGTATGCCTGCGTACCGTCGATGACCCGTTCCATACGCGCAAGGCCCGCGCCCTGTTTACGGGGCGAGTAGGCCAAGCCGTCCTGATCGTAAGCGGTGGTCGCCGTACTCATGATCAACTGCGTAGCAAGACGGTTGATCTTTACGGGATCGGTCGCGCCGTTGGTCGTGACCAAATCGCTGTGATTTTTGATGAGATAACTTCTTACCAGCGCCGTAAAGCCCGCCATGTTGGGGGACGCCATCGAAGTACCGCTTTGTTCGCCGTAACCGCCGGGTACGGTGGAAGTGATTTCACCGCCGTGCGCCGTGATTTCCGGTTTCAATTTCAAATCGTGCGTGGGGCCCCAGGAGGAGAATTCACTCATGAAAGGTCCTGCCTTCAAATCTTCGCCCAAACGGATCGTACCGACGCGGTCCTTTGCGCCCGCTACCATCGCGTTACCTGCGTTCATATTGATGGAAACGGAAGGTACGGGGTTTTCGATTTCACCGAGGTTCATACGAATGACGCCGGCTACATTGTTGTAGACGATAACGCCCGCCGCGCCCATTTGCATAGCGATTTCTACCTTTTCTTGGAAGGTGGATTCACCACGCTTGATCAACGCGATCCTGCCCGTGCTGTTGCCGTTGGAGTCCTTAAACAGCGAACGCAATTTCGAATCGTAGTCCGCCGCCTGACCGGTACCGGGTACAACGACGTATTCGAACGTAGACTTGTTATAAAGTTTCTTCATGTCCCCCACGAAATCGAACGGGTTGCCGTCGATATCACGGGATTCTTCATAGAATGCATAGGATACTTTTTCCGTATCCCCCTCGTTCGCGATCATGTAGCTTGCCTTCTGACCGTTGACGCTGGCAACGGACAACGCCGCCGCGAACGTGGAAGGCGAACCTACCGTACCCGAATCGGGGTTGGAGGAAAGGTTGGTACCGTATACGCCGCCGTAGCCCGCGCTGTAATCGTTACTTGCCGCGCAAACAAGGCTGATACCTGCCTTTTTGATATCTTCGTAAACGGCGTTGAGCAATTCACCTTCGCTGTCGCCGTCGTCCGTCGTCGTAAAGCCGCAGGACGTACCCAAACTCATGTTGATAACGTCTACGCCGAGCATAACGCAATCGTCCAAAGCCGCGATGATGTCTTCCGCTACCGCACCGCCCAAATCGGGATCGTCCAAATCGTCGGTGAATACTTTACAAATCACAAGCTGCGAATCGGGAACAACGCCCTTAAAGGTTTCCGAAATCGGGTTGCCGTCTTTGTCCGTATAACCGCTGGTATCGTAACCGCCGATGATACCGGCAACGTGCGTACCGTGGTTGGAATAGGAAGGATATACGTCCGCGTCGTCGTCCGCATAGTCGTATGCAAAAGGCACTTTCGCATTGACGTATACGTCGGAAATTTCCAGCGAACCCGATCTTTCTTCCGATCTTAAATCGTTGTTTTCCAACAAGCTTTGTACGTATTCTCTGCTCCACGCGACGTCCACGTTATCGCCTTGGAAACGCTGGAAAGCGGGATGCGTGTAATCCAAACCGGTATCGAGAACGGCTACTACCGTACCCTCGCCGTACATTTCGTCATAATCGCCCGGATCGTAAATACCCGTTGCGTATACGTTGGTTTCGTTGGTGACCGCACTGCCGTCCGTAGAAGTCGCCACCGTCTTGGGTTCGGCATAAGCCGTCGTAATAACGACGCTTTCCACGCCCGACATTTTCTTGATCTCGGATACGTATTCGGTGTTGACATCGATCGCAACGCCGTTCAAAACGTTGTTGTATCTGCCCTCCAACGTGTAGGAAATACCCTTTTTGGAAAGCGCGCGTAAAAATGCGTCCTGCTCGTCCGCGATCGCCGCTTTCGTGCGCTGACCTGCCCATGTGGAAAGATAAGAAGATACGCTTTCGCCGTTCGCGCTGTCCACCACGTTTTTACCCGACAGAGTAACGATGACCGTGCGCGTTTCGTATGTAGGACTTACGTCTTCCGATTTCATAACCGACGTATTCAAATAGCTTTCCATCAGTTTGGACGTATCGAATTGCCCGGTTACGTTCTTAAAGGAAACGTCTGCCGTTGCGGTCGTTTCGGGATGTTCCGCGTTTGCGCCGGACAAACTGCGTTCAAGCACAAGCGACGACACAGTCAAAAGCGACAATGCACCGCAAAGTATACGTTTCAATGATTTTTTCATATAGCCTCCTGAGCCAAAGATCGGCTCCTTTTTCTATTGCAACGAGAGCGTGGCTTTTTCTTCCTCGTTTGCGGATAAATTCCCCGCGTTTTTCGCCTTCTCGCCCGATTTTCCGTTCTATATTATTTTATACTTTTTTCAAGCCTTTGTCAAGGTTTTTTCTCGCATATACGCGTACTATATATAATTTTTCGTGAAAGTTTTGTGATTTTATTTTTCACAATCGGTTTTTTGCATACTCTTTATCAACTTTTTTGCACGCAAAGTAAAAACGACCCGCTTTTGCAGGTCGTTTATTTGTCGTATTCACCGTCAACGAACTTTTTCCGCCTCCGCTGCGATTGCGTCGTTGATTTCACGCATTTTTTCCACGGGCACTTTCACAACTTTTCGATCGTACGTGACCAAGCCGTTGATTTCCTCCTCCACGTCGGAAACCTGCGTATAAATACATCCGCACAGTCCCTTTTCGATCAAGGGCAACAATTTTTTGAGGTACAGTTCCCGCAACGCCTCGACAAGCGCGTCTTGCGTTTTGAATTTTTTATACCCGAATTCCTTACTTTCGTCAAAAACGTGTCCGTCCTTTTTCATCGAATAGCCGCCGAACTCACTCAACACTACGGGACGGGGATCTTTGGGCACGCGCAAACGGGTGTAATAGGTATGCAAACTTTTCAGCTCCGTCTTTCCAACTCCTTGGTCGTGCCAACCGCTGACCGAATCGATGATGCGCGTACGGTCGAACTTACGAATAAAGTCCGTCATTTGCGCCGAATCGAATTGCCCCCACCCTTCGTTAAAAGGCACCCATACGCCGATACACGGGCAGTTGTAAAGCTGTTTCAAAGTTTCTTCCGACGCACGAATAAACTCGTACCTGCCCCCCTCGTTTTCACGCGCGAAGTAGGCATAATCATCATCGCGGTGATGAAAACCGAGGAACGGGAACGCCGCAACGTGCGTGAATTTATAGTCGCCGCCGCCGTTGACGAAATCCTGCCAAACGACAAGCCCCAAACGGTCGCAGTGATAATACCAACGCATCGGTTCTAACTTGATATGCTTACGCACGGTATTAAAGCCCATACTTTTCAGCATTTTCAATTCGTCGTACGCCGCCAAGTCGCTGGGATAGGTCAACATACCGTCCGACCAGTATCCTTGATCCAGCACGCCGTTGAAGAAATAGGGTTTCCCATTCAAAGTCAAACGGGCAATCCCTTTTTCGTCCTTTGCTTTCCCAAACGAACGCACGGCAAAATACGAACGAACTTCATCCCCTTCTTCGTTGCGAAGAATAAAATCGTATAATTTGGGATTTTCGGGCGACCACAGTTCAAAGTCGTAAGAAAGCGTAACCGAGCCTTTGAATTTCTCGCGGATAATTTCCCTTTCCCCGTCGAAAACGACGATTTCCGCGTCGTTTTCACGCTCTAACGCAATCGTCACCGTCTTTTCCCTTGCGTCGGGCGTAATGCGAAATCCCTCAATATGTTTTTTCGGCATACTCTCCAGCCAAACGGTTTGCCAAATGCCGCTTTGCGGCGTATACCAAATACCGCCGCGTTTATCGCTCTGTTTTCCGCGCGCGCCGTGATTGCGCGTCCCCTCGTCCGTACAAATCACCGTCAGCTCGTTTTCCCCCTCTTTGAGGACGTCGCTCACGTTTATCGTAAACGCCGTAAAACCGCCTGCGTGACAGCCAGCTAACGCCCCGTTTACGTACACTTTACACTCGCTGTCTACCGCGCCGAAATGGAGCAAAGTACAGCCCAACAGTAAATCCTTCCCGATCGTCACCAAACGCTTATATACCAGCTTTTCTCCGCTGTTTAATACAAAACCTTCCGCCACGCCGCTGTTTATCGTTTCGGGAGAAAAGGGAACTACGATCTCCCCTTCGCACGATTTTTCGCCCGTAGCCGTTTCTTTATGAAACGCCCATTTTCCGTTCAAACACAGCCAGTTTTTTCGCATTGATTGCGGACATGGGTGCTCGCTGTGAGGAATTTCACCGATATTATAACTCGTTTTCAATCTCATTGTTTTCTTCCTTCTTTGCTCTGTATTTCACCAACACGGGAATGACCGCAAACAGCAACAATGCCACGATTGCACCCGCCAAAAAGATTCCGGGTGCGGGAATATACTGCGTCGTCATTGCGTCTGCCCCTGCGTTGACAAGGGGAATATTCGCCGCCTTATTGATAGCGTTACCGATCATAGGACCGATCAACATAGGCAATAACACACTAAAAATCATACGTACGCCTTGGAGTTTCCCCGCATTGTCTTCGGGCGTATAATCGCGGACGAGCGCACCGCTGAGCGCCGCCACCAAAATATAACCTGTGATCATCACAAACCCGAACAAGCCGAAAACAACCATCGTGACGATTTTATTGTCAAAATGCGAGAAATACATACCTGCAAGCCCAAAGGCAAGCACTCCCGCCGCCACGTACAGCAATTTCGCCTTATCTACCTTATCGGTCAAACCGCCGAATACTACGTTCAATACCGCGCCGAGCGCAATCGCCAAGCCGAATACAATGCTGTAATCGAGCACTTCAAAATGCAAATACGTTTTCATATAAATGATCATGTACGGCATGAAAATTTGACAAGCGATACCATAGATGCCGATGATGGCAAAAGTCAAATACAACGGCACGTTTTTCTTGACAACGCTCGGTTTAAATCCGTACACGATATCCTTCAAAGTTCCCTTTCTTTGCAGAGAAGGGCTGTCCTTGATCGTAAACACGCCCGCAACGCCGCAAACGGTGATCACACCGCCCAAAGCGCAAAACAACGCCTGGTATCCGATACCTTCCACCAACATACCAAACCCACCTGCCACGATGAGCATGGCAACGAGTGGCAATACGGACAAAACGCCTTCTACTTTACCGCGGAAACGCTCTTGCGTGTTGTCCGTCACCCACGCGTTAAACGCGGCGTCGTTTGCCGTAGAGCCGAACAAAGTCATAATACAATCCCCTACGACCACGAAAACAAGCGCAATCGTCAAAGCTTTGTCAGGCGTCGTATGGAAAAGCGCCGCCATATTTTCAGTGGAAATAAACCCAAACAAAGCAACCGTCACACCCCAAATTATGTAGCCGTAAGCGATAAAACTACGCCGATTGCCCGCTTTATCGGAAAGAGTACCCGCAATCAACGTCGTTACCGTCGCCGCAATCCCCGAAAGTTGCACCATCAGGGTCACTACTTCCAAATTAGAGTCGATCGTTTCAAATACGAACAAATTAAAGTACATATTTTCCACCGACCACGCAATTTGCCCGATCAACCCGAAGATAATCAATATCCACCAGTTTTGCCGCCCAAAACGGCTCGTTTGTACAGTATGCATATTTTTTCTCCTTATTGCTTACATTATAACACATTCCGCCGAATTTGTACATAGTTTCAGAAAAATTTTTTTACGGTAAAAATGCTTTCTTGAGATAAAAGATCCCCCTACCAGGTATTCGTTGAACTAAAAAATCCTCGGTTTTCACCGAGGATTTTTCATTTTCATGTTTTACGTTAGTCTTCTTTCTTTTTCAAAAGTGCAACTACTGCAATACCAAGCGCTGCAACGCCGCCTGCAACACCGCCGATCACGCCGCCGCAACCGGGGATTTTGGAAGTAATATTCCCAAGGAAACCCTTGTCTTCATCAGCCGAGCCGTTCACATCGGTATCCGCGTCAGAGTTACTATCTTCATCGGGCGTTGTAGGCTGATCGGGCATTGCGGGAGCTTCCTTAACTTCCGTATAGACCGCAATCAACGTGGTATCTTCCCGCTTAATTCTATCCGTCGTCTTGTTCCACGCACCCGTATAGCCTTCTTTTTCAGGCACTGCGGGAAGTTCAAGCCCGTCGATCGTTTCCGCCGTGAAGGTAATAGACTCAACGCCGATATCGTTACCGTCCGCGTCCGTGAAGGTGATCGTGAATATCGTTTGCACCGGCGTTACCGTAAAGGTATAATCCTTCAATCTGAATTCGTAAGGGAACTTTTCAGCATAACCGTAGCCATGATCTTCCGTAGCTTCAGGAAGTTGTTCCTTCAACAAATCCTCAAGATCTGCAGGAACGTAATCAATGCCGTTCGCTTGATCATATTCAACGCCGAACGTAAACGTTTTTTCACTCTTGTCAAGGTTTACGATGGTTAACGTGTAAGGTTCTACTTTCCAGTTCGCATAAAGGGTCAGTACGCTTTCGGGCATCGTTTCAGGTGCGGGATCGCCGTTTTCATCCACCCAGCCTGCAAATAAGTAATAATCTTTCCCTTCAGGTGCGGGCAAAGTATCCAACGCCGAGCCTGCAGTTTTGGACAGCGTTACCATTTCCTTGTCGCCGTTCATCAACTTCAAATCGTAACCGATTTCATAAACCGCTACGCTAATGTCTTCATTTACTGCTTTTCCGCTTTGTCCATACCCTTTACCAACCGTAAGCACAAGCTTGTCACCGAAGTTCTGACACAACGACTCTACGTAGTTCTTGTGGATATAGATGATCATCGTGTTCCCATTTTGCGGTGCTTCCAACGTGATAGGATTTGCAAACAAATCTCTTTGCTCCGCCAAAGGTTTTCCTGCGTCCACGTCTACAGGATTTTTCCATGCATCGGCAGGATCGGTCCAAATTTCCTCACCGCCTGCTTTGCGATTCATGGGAAACGTACTATATACGTACGCGCTGTCGTCCGTATTTTTATTAATGTCCGCCAAACCTACGCCGTTGATCTTAATACAATTGCGCATATCGGTATAGCCGTCATAGTTATAATCATAGGTGCCGGACGTAAAGTTCCATCCTTCCGCGCTAATTGTAACTTTATACAATTCGTTTGCATCGCCGCATACTTCCGCCGACGTAATTTTAACGTCCTCCGCGCCAAGCAAAGTTTCTTGATCCGCAAACGCGCCGCTTTCCTGACGGACGAATACCTGCGTTTCTTTTACTTCGTAAACGGTATTTTCCGCTCTTGCGGGGAACTGACAACCTGCAAGGATCTTAATTTCCTGAACACTGTCAGTCGTACCTGCATTCCCCTCCAATTTATTCATCGATTCAGGCCAACGAGTCGAGAACGAGCCAAATCTCCTCCATACGTTACAAAATATTTGCCCCTGATATCCGCTGATCGCAGAAAGCTTTACGCCGTCCAATTCGATATAATCATAGAAATTGATGGAATTCAAAAAGTTTTGATCAACGGAGATCTCCGTTTCTGTCTTTCCGTAATCATTTTCCGTTAAATAGAACGAAAGGAATTGGTCAGCTATCCCATAAGAGCCGTCGATATCATTGACCTTAGTTTCCAAAACCGTTACATTAGACTCCGCGCTTGCCGTTACCGCTGACTGCTCATACGTATCACATACGCTGTATACGCCTGCGCCGACTGTGAATGCAAGCGCCGCACCAAACGCGATCCCTGCAATTCTTCTCGCCATTTTCTTCATAATTTGCCTCCTAAGTTTTATGTTACGAGCTTTGCGGTATTCGACCGCAATTTTATCCTACTTATATTATACAATAAATTTTAAAATCTGTAAAGACCCTTTTGCGTGAAAAATTTTCAAAAATGTTTCATTTTTTACGCAATTCGTGTCATTTTCTTACCGCGCAAATAATTTCGGCTCCTTCGCCGATACACCGTGCAAAACATTGTACTTTACGAAAGAATAAAAAGATATCCCCGAAAAACGAGGATATCTTTTTTACCGTTAAGCGTTTTCGACAAAATTATTCGTCTTTACCGTTCTTCTTTTTGAAAAGTGCTACTACCGCGATACCAAGCGCCGCAACGCCGCCGGCAACGCCGCCAACTACGCCCGAGCAACCAACAACCGCTTTTACTTGTTCGGGAACGTAAGGCATAACCTTATCTTTTGTCTTACCGATAATACTCTGCGCACCCTCCGCATCCTTATCGCCCAAATTGTCAAGGCTAAGCGAAGGGATTTTTTCGATTTCGAGCATTTTTCTAACGAATTCTTCATACACTTCGCGCGCCCCGTCAATCGACGTCGCTTCCTCCATCTTCTTGATGTATTCCGCAAGGCAAGCGTCAAGCTGCGCCTGTTCTTCGGGATAATATTTTCCCTTATCGTATTCTTCGAAATGCTTATTTAACTTTGCTTTTCCGTCTTCGATTGCCTTTGCAAGAGCAGCTGCTTCTTCTACTTCATACTGTGCTTTGGTCTTCAAAGTGTCAAGTTTAGCCTTCATTTCCGCAACCTTGGTATTTACAGCTTCGATACTTGTGCAATCGTTAATTGCAACCCGCGCTATTTCCAAAATGGTTGCACGCTGCAATATTTCAGCGTCTCTATAATCTTCTCTCTTGATATAGGTTTCAAGCCCTGCCATCGCGTCCTTTTTCGCCTGTGCAAGCTCTGCCTTGTATGTAGCATCCGTCTTTAACGCATCCAAATCCGCCTTCACAGCTACAACTTTCGCATTAACTGCATCAATGCTTTCGCAAGCGTCGATTTCGGTGTTTGCCGTTGCCAAAATGGAAACAATTTCCGTTTTTTCAACGTCTCTGTAATCTTCTACATTCTTATACGCCGCAAGTTCCGCTTTCGCGTCCGCTTTTGCCTGTGCAAGTGCCGCCGCTTCTTCCGCTTCGTATTGCGCATTGGTCTTTAACGCATCCAGTTCAACCTTTACTTCCGCGACTTTCGTATTTACCGCGTCAATACTTTCGCAAGCGTCAATTGCCATTTTTGCATTTTCTACGATGGAAGCAAGCTTTGCTTGTTCAAATTCTCTATAATCGTCTACATTTTTATATGCCGCAAGTTCCGCTTTCGCGTCTGCTTTTGCCTGTGCAAGTGCCGCCGCTTCTTCCGCTTCATACTGCGCGTTGGTCTTGACCGCGTCGAGTTCCGCTTTTACCGCCGCAACCTTTGCATTTACCGCCTCGATGCTTTCGCAAGCGTCGATTGCATTTTCTGCGCTTGCCAAAATAGCTTCGATTTCCGCCTTTTCAGCGTCTCTATAATTCGCCGCGTTCTTATAGTTTGCAAGCAAAGCTTTCGCATTCGTTTGTGCTTCCGCCAAATTCGCTGCTTCTTCCAACTTGTAATCCGCATCGGTCTTCAATGCGTCAAGTTCAGGCTTCACTTCTTCAACTTTTGCATTTACCGCGTCAATGCTCGTGCAAGCGTCGATTGCCGTATTCGCCGATTCCAAAATGGATGCTATTTCCGCTTTTTCAGCGTCTCTATAATCGTCTGCATTCTTATACGTTGCAAGGCTTGCTTTTGCATTTTCTTTTGCTGCCGCCAAAGCCGCCGCTTCTTCCGCTTCATACGTTGCATTCGTCTTCAATGCATCAAGTTTCGTCTTCGCTTCCGCAACAACTGCGTCAACCGCCGTCTCATCCGCACAAGCATCGATTGCTGCGTTTGCTTCCATCAAAATTAAATTGATTTGTGCTTTTTCGGCATCTCTATAATCTTCAGCATTCTTATACGCCGCAATCTCCGTCTTCGCAGCCGCTTGCGCCGCCATAAACGTATTGTCGACCATATCTACGATCCAAGCGTTTTTCAACTGCGGTGCGCCGCCATAATAGGAAACGATCGAGTACAGTTTTACTTCATCGGTTACCTTGGGCGCGTTGGTCATCGCATCGTATCTGTTTGCGCCCGTTGCGTCATACGTACCGTAAACGTAGATCGTATTGCCGTCTTCATCTTCAATGTACATATTGCCGTAAGTCGTATCGACAATTTCTTTTACCGTGCCCGAAATATAATAGTTATTTTGGGAATCACCTTGTAATGCATTACCCAGTTCAACCGCTTCGGGAATGGTCAATTCGCTATCCGCCTCGGGTTCTACCACTTCGGGCGTGTTGTCCGTAAATGCCGTAATCTTTGCTTCAATCAGTTCTTCCAGCGAATTTTTTGCATAATACGTTACTTGTGCATATACAGTAATGACGTCGGTTGCGACGGGTTTTGTTTCCATCGCGTCGTATCGATTACCCGCTTCATCTTCTAAACCATAAACGTAAATCTCGTTACCTTCTGCGTCTTCAATGTAAACATTACCGTAAGTTGTATTCACAACGTTCTTAACCGTACCGCTTACGTAATATTTATACGCAGAATCGCCCGACAACGCATTTGCAAGCGCAAGTGCTTGAGGAATCGTCAAAACGCTGTCCCCTCTGTAAATTGTGAAAGATTTAGTATCGCTTTCTTCGCCGCAGGTTGCCGTTGCCGTCAACGTCGTAACGCCCGTGAATGCAAGCTTGTTATCCGTAATCGTACCGTTGGTTGCGTTCCAAGCGATGGAAACTTCCGAATAAGTAGCACCCGCCGTGGAAAGTGCAACTTCAGCGTCAGCCGCTACTTCTACACCAAAGGAAAGTGCTCTCAGTTCCGCCGCAACCTTATCTGCATCCGTTACGGTAACTTCGCCGCCCGATTCGCCCGAATCTTCACCCGTGTACAATTCATAAAGGCAAATGTCTTTCGCATCTGTATAGGTAGAAAGATAACAAGCGAAAAGCGAGCTACTATTATTGTATTTCATTACATTTCTAGTATTCGTTCCCTGTGCCGTTACCGTTGCAACGCCATCCGTTGCAATAGAAATCGTCCAAGAGGAGTTTGCGGAAAGAGCGGTTTCCGTTCTAAGGTAATTATTGCTAGATGATGCCGCATAAAGATAACCCGAACCAATGTTAAATGCCCAAGTACCAGCGGTCGTGCCAGCCTCTAAAGTCAACACCTGAACTTCTTCGCCGTCCCAGGTAATTGTGTTATTCGTCGTATCTTTCGTAATTGCCGCTTGCCCACGGTTATTAGATTTTTGGTTTGTACTCAACGCATAGTTATAACCGCTTGCCGCAATAACGACCTTATCCCCTGCTTTTAAGCTTGCGAGGTCGGTAACAAGATTCCAAGGACCTTCATATCCTTCATATGTATCGCCACAGCCATCTCTATCGCAAGTATACGTAATGATACCGTTTACAGGCGTACCTGCAACGTAGTTATGCCCAAGCGCGTCAATCGTGTCCGTATAACTATGTCCGCATCCATCTACCGTACAAGTAAAGGTCTTTACACCCGCCGTCGTACAAGTTGCAGGCGTCGTTTCTACACCGTCATCATATACGTGATCACAAGTCGTACCACTGCTTACAACCAACTTATAAAGACAAACCGCACATTGAGTACTTTTATAACAAGAAAACAATGCACTGGTTTTATTCTTTTGTATTTCATATGCCGTTTGTTTCTTGTTGAAAATCTGAGTCGTATCGTTAGAAATTTTAATTTCCCACGATGCATTGTCATTTAAATTAGACTGCGTTTTCAAATAATTCTTCGCTGAAGGAGAATAAAGATAACCAGAACCGGTATTAAATGCCCAATATCCAGAAGCCGAACCTTCCTCCAAAGTCAATACTTGAACGCCTGCGCTTTCGGTAAACGTAAGCGTATTATTATCACTTTTTGTAACCGACGCTTGCCCGCGGTTGTTAGTATTTTGCGTCGTACCCAACGCATAATCATAATCACTTGCTACGATAATAACTTGATCCCCCACCGCAAGATCACCTGCGCTGGTTACCAACGTCCACGTTCCTTCCGCTGCCGATGCCGTCTTGGGTTGTACGGTCAGCGTTGCCACTGCCATCACCAACGACAACACAGCCGCAAAACAAGCCGTCAATAAAGAAATTAACTTTCCTTTTGCCTTAAACATAAACCTTCTCCTTTTATTTCCTTTCGCTAAAAGTATTCGGGCTTTCACCCTTGCTTAAAAGTTACCAAAAAGTTTCGCATACACAACCAAACGTTTTGTTTGTCGTAGGACGACAAACAGCCCCGCGGGGCTTACTTGCTTGCATTTTGCGTACACTATATCATTTTACATTCTAATTTTATCACAACCTTTTCCCATTGTCAACCTTTTACCCCCATTTTTATTACACTATTTATATAATTCTTTATTTAATAACACTCCGCATAAGTATTTTCAACCCAAATAGCGCAAAAAGAAAAAGGGCTGAGCTTCCGTTCAACCCTTTTCAATTCATAATATCAATCTTCTTTCTTTTTAAGCAGGGCAACCGCCGCGATGCCCATCGCTACGATACCGCCCGCAACGCCGCCGACTACGCCGCCGCAACCGCCAAGAAGTTTCTGCAAGCCCGATCCTTCGTTGTCGCCGGGTTTTTCTTCCTCATCGGACGCCGTATCGGATGAATTGCCGTCGTTTGCGGCATTTTGTTGCCACTTCGCCGTCAACGCAATATTCATCGTGACTTTATCGGTAAGGAAGTTCCATTTTTTACTGCTGTAATACCAACCGAGGAAGGTATACCCTTCTTTTACGGGATCTTCGGGTTTTACAATCAGTTCACCGTATTTAACAGCCTGTGCGTCTTTGCCGTCAAAGGTTACCGTGAAGGTACGGTCCACACTCGTGAACTTCGCAACCAAAGCCGTTTCTTCCTGTACGGTATCCGTTGCGAAATCCCACTTATGCTCCCCAAAATACCAACCTTCGAACACGTAATCGTATTTTGCGTCCGAAGTCTTCTTAGGATTTGCGGGAACGTCTTCTTCGGGAATTACACTGCCATAAGGGAGTTTGATCATGTTTGCGCCGTCAAACGTAACTCTGTATACGCGTTGCGTCACTTCCCACTTGGATACAAGCGCGAGATCTTGCGTGACGGGAGTTTCAAAATCCCACAATTCTTCACCCAAATACCAACCGAGGAAACGATAGTTTGCCGCCGCCGTCGCTTCTCTGACGGGGTCTGCAGGTTGCGCCAGGATAAATCCGTCGGTGACCTCTACTGCATTTTCCCCATCAAACGTTACCGTGTGTTTTACGGTAATATTTTCTTCGTTAATGATATAATTGTATGCAGGTTCTTCTTCCGTCACGATAAACGTAACCGTTTTCGTCGTCGCGTTGTTAAACGCGTCTTTCGCCGTGATCGTCCACGTATGCGTACCTTCCGTCAATCTACCGCGCTGATCCAACGCGCCGTCCGACCACACTGTGTTCACAGTGACCGTACCGTTGTTATCGCTCGCCGTTGCTTTCAGCATGGGTTTCGTTCCAACCGTTGCTTTTACCGTGTCAAAATTTACGTTGATCACGGGCGAAACTCTATCCGTTTCGATCACGTTGACGGTAATTGTTTTTTTCGTAACGTTGCCGTAATAGTCCGCCGCTTTCATCGTCAAAGTATACGTACCTTCTTCCGCAGGCGTACCGTTTGCGTTCAACGCAACGCCTTCTTGCCATACGTATTCGACCTTGATATCACAATTTTCCTGCTCATCGTAAGCCGTCGCAAGCGAGGGCATTTCCGAATTTAATTCAAGCGCGATGGTATCTTCGCCCGTATACGTGATTACAGGCCCAACCCCGTCGTTTTCCTTCAACACATATTGAACGCTGTCCACGTAGAAAGGTACAGAGCCGTTTGTACGCATAGACAAACCGAATTGTCCCAAATACCCGTCTTTTTCCAACTTCGCAAACTGCGTTGCGCTGGTTGCCGTGCTCTCGGAAACGACTACCGTCGTCCACTCGCCCATTGGCGTTGGAACGTCAGCACCGTTTTCCTTAAGCTGATAAACCCATTCATTTTCACTGTTTCCGACTTGGGGTACGCCGATACGAACCTGCGGCTTACCGCCGGTGTTGGACGCATGTTCACCGATATATACGCGGAATTGTAAGCTGTCCAACAAAACGAAAGGAACTTTTTCTGCCGAAAAATCAATCAAGAACCCGCAATTTATCTGTCCTTCGAGAGGGGTAATTTCCAAAACTTCGTTTTCGTAGCCTTCGGGAATACCCTTTTCCGCCGCCTCGCTTGCCGAATACGTAGTAACCGCGGACGAGCCGTACGCTACGATATCCCCTCTTTCAATCGCCGAATAGGTGCAAGGGAAATCATCCGTCGCCGACGCAGGCGTCGCTGCGTTACCCGCAAACAATCCAAACGCACAAAGAGAAACCATCGAAGTCAATAAAAATTTATTCATTTTCTTCATGATTACACCTCCTCCAACATGATCGCACGAATGCTGTTTATTTCATCCTTCGTGATACCCAGGTATTCGGTCATGAACTTTTCAGTGTTCTCCGCAAGCGTACCCGTGCCGTAGTCCCTGATGTAGTTGTACAGCCTTGTAAACGCAGCCACCGTTTCATTCAGTTTGCCTGCGCTTTGGTCTGCATCCGCCCAACCGTTGACGGAGAAATGCGAAATTTCATAATCGCGATACAAATCCATTTTCCCTACGCCAAGCAGCGCATTGATGAGGAAGGACAGTGTACCTGCACGGTCACGTCCCAACGAACAATGCAAATAAATGGGATAGTTGTCAGGGTTCGCAAACGTGCGAATCTCGGTAATCAAAGCATCCTTATAAGCAGCGCTGTCAATGCCGTGCTCTGCACTTACGTAATGCGGTGCGCTGACGTTGATATAATTGAGGGAAGAATCAATGGGTGAAGTCGTATATGTAATCGCATTACGCAAATCAAGATCGGTCTTGATACCCAACTCATACAGCATTACCCGTTTACCTTCTTCGGTAATGTTGCCCCAGCTGTGATCCACTTCGCCGCCGCGGTAAACCATACCCTGTTTTACGCGGTGCGTACCGTCCACAGTCAAACGACCGCCGAGGTCACGCGTGTTGGACACTCCGTCAATATATACGGTACGGGGCAAATCCGCGGTGTAAAAATCGAACACACGCGATTTTACCACTTCATCGTTTTCATAATGCGCGTAAATTTGATAATAATAATGTTTTCCTACGAACAAATAGTCGATATCGATGGAAGTATCTTGCACAAGGTAGCTGTCCGCATCGGAGAGTTCCTTATCCAAGCCGACCTTTACCGTATAATACAACGCGCCCTCGCGACTGTTTTCCCAAGTAAGCGTCGCGGGTTTCGGCGCATAGCGATCTACCATGAAATCGCCCTCAGTATAATCCTTTCCGCAACCGATCGAGTAATTGCTTGCAAATTTGTAAACGTCCCCTTCCAACAAAGCAATCGTTTGCCCTTGTACCGCCACCGAAATGGTAGGCAGATATTTTTCCGTAGCAGGGTCGTTCGCGTCCGCCTTTGCTTGACCGCCTGCGCAACTTGTTACGCCGACCGTCATGCCGATCGCCATAAGCAACGCAAGCCATTTTTTAGCTTTTCTCATAAATATTCTCCTTTAATTAGGTATGTTTTCATTATATCATGTTCTAAAACCGATTTCAATAGCAAAATTTAACCTCTTTTTTAGCATTTTTGTCATTTCTTATGAATTTCCCCAAAGATCAATGCGGCAGAGCAATTAGCCCTGCCGCATTTATTTTTACTCTTTATCCGCCGCCGAATAGGTAACCTCTTTTCCCAAACAGTACACCCCGATTGTGCCGGGCCCGACCGTTGCGCCGATAATAGGTCCTATGTATCCTATATAGATATACTCCTCCGCGATACCCATGGTCGCGATCAAGTCCTCTTTTACTTTAAGAGCGTCTTCCCCACAATCCGCATGTAAAATGGTAATGAACGGGTACATGGTAGGGTCGTATTCTTCTGCGATACGTTCCACGACCCGATGTAATGCCACGCCTCTGCCCTTCACTTTTTCCACCGCTACATTTTGTCCGATCGCATCGGAAATGATAATGGGTTTCACGTTCAAAAGTCCGCCGAAAAACGCGCTTGCAGCGCTGACTCTGCCCGCTTGTTTTAAGTAGGAAAGTTTCTCCACAGTCGCCTCTTGATTGACGTACTTTTTGTTTTCCTCCACCCAAGCCGCGACTTCTTCAATCGTTTTCCCCTCCGCGCGCAGTTCGCTGGCGCGGATACAGAGCATTCCCAGCCCGGCACACGCATTGAGCGAATCGACGCAAACGATTTTCGCGTCGGGATATTCTTTACACAATTCATCGCGCGCGATACAGCTTGCTTTGACCGAGGCGGAAAGCGCGGACGAACAAGAAATAGACAAGACGTCGTAGCCGTCTTTTACGTATTGTTCAAATACCTGCCTATAGGTTGTCGCGTTGATTTGCGAAGTGATCACGCGTTTTCCGTTTCGCATTAAATCATAAAAATCCTTCACCGAAATGCCCTTCCAGTCTAAATCGGCAGGCATATCGTTTCCGTCGTAGCTGAAATGCATGGGGATATATTCCACGTTGTATTTTTCGCGCATTTCTTTACTCAAATCCGAACATGAATCGGTTACGATCACATATTTTTTCATGTTTATCTCCTTAATAATTTTTAAAGGGAGACGCCTTTCTGCGCCTCCCCCTTCCTTTAAACTTATTCCTCTTTATTTACGGTTACTTCGTTGCCGTAGAAGTATACGCCGATCATACCGGGGCCTACCGATGCGCCCACCCCGGGGCCAACGTACCCGATGTGTACGGGGATATCCTTCCCCAACGCCTCAAGCAACATTTTTTTCAGCTGTTCCGCTTCTTCCAAACAGTCTGCATGACTGATAAATACTCTTTGATAAGGCACGTCTACAAATTCTTCCTTCGCCATTTCCACGATACGGTTAAACGAATTTTTTCTGCCCTTCAATTTTTCAATGGCAAAATTTCTACCCTGCGCGTCTGCGATGATGATGGGTTTAATATTCAAAAGCCCGCCGAAAAACGCGCTGGTCGCGCTGACTCTGCCCGCCTGTTTGAGCCAAGTAAGCTTATCCACCGACCCGATCATGTGCACCGTCTGTCTATTCTGTTCTACCCATTCGGCAACTTCTTCGATCGTCTTGCCTTCTCCGCGCAGTTCCGCGGCGCGGATTACCAAAAGCCCAAGGGCGTAGCACGCGCGAAGGGAGTCCACGCAAATGATTTTCGCGTTGGGATATTCTTCCAAAATTTCCTTTCTCGCCATCAAGCTTGCATTGATGGAGGCGGAGATCCTCGACGAGCAAGCGATATACAAAACGTCGTACCCTTCTTCGATATATTCTTTAAACGCCTCCTTGTACTGCTCGATATTGACCTGTGCGGTGATGAAACGTTTGCCGTTTCTCATCAAATCGTAAAAATCGGGCGCGGAAATGGGATTCCAGTCCAAGCTTGCGAGATAGTCCTGCCCGTCCAAGGCATAATGCATCTGTACGTATTCGATGCTGAATTCTTCTCTGAACGATTTTTCCAAATCGCAAGCGGTGTCGGTAACGATCACGTATTTGTTCATAACAATTCTCCTTTTTATTTTTCGGTTATTCCACGATCAGCAAGAAATCGTACACGTCCTGTCCGCCGTCGATGCCGTAAACTTCCACGTTGGGATAGTTTTCCGCCATGTAACCGTTCATTTCTTCTTTTTCTTCTTCCGTAACGTATTTGCTGTATACGACGATGAGGAAATCCTTTTCGTCCAAATGCAACTTATCCGCCAAAGCGCAAACCGCCTTGACCTTGCTCGGCTCGTGTACCAACATCGTGTGGTCGGTAAAGCCCATATACCCGTCCTTTTTGACCTCTACGCCGTTCAAGGACGCGTCGCGTACCGCGCGGGCAACCATACCCGTCACCGTACCCTGCATACTCTCTTTCAAATTTTCCGCAATTTCATCCGCGTCGTCCGCCGAATAATCGAGCATCGACAGCGCCGAATATCCTTCCCCGACGCTTTTGCTTTCCACTACGCGGATATCCGAATCGGTGTAAATTTGCGCCGCTTGTTTTGCCGCCAAGACGATATTGCCGTTGTTGGGCAATACGAAGATATAGTCGGCGTTGACTTCTTCAAACGCCTTGATAAAATCTTCCGAGGACGGGTTGTTCGTCTGCCCGCCCGAAATGACGTAATCGGCGCCCATTTCTTTAAAGGTACGGATCAAACCTTCCCCTGCCGCCACCGTCACCGTCGCAAACTTTCTTCTCGCGCGCTTCGGACGCTTGAACTCCTCTTTCTTTTCTTTGACCGTTTCATTGTGCTGTAAAGTCATATTTTCAATCTTTACGGTCAAAAATTCCCCGTAGGCTTGACAATACTGCAACACCTTCCACGGCTCCATAGTATGCACGTGGATCTTCACCACCGTACCCGTTTGGAACGCCACGATCGAATCCCCGACCGTTTCCAAAAAGTCCGTCAACTGCTGCGTGGAAAATGCGGATATATTCGTCTTTGCGTGTTGCAGTTGCAACAACAGCTCGGTACAATATCCAAATTCCATCACCGTATTCTCGTTAAACTTGGAAAAATCCAACGTTTTTTGCGAAGACGAGGGTACCATGGACGAGGCTAACTCGTTTTCCGCCTCCTGCCCGCCAAGCGCTTTACAGAACCCTTCCGTGATATATACAAGCCCTGCGCCGCCGCTGTCGATCACCCCTGCTTCCTTCAATACAGCCAAAAGATTGGGGGTCTTTTCCAACGCCTCTTTCATTTCATTGAGATAGCAGGTGAAAAAATCCTCCACCGTCGTATCGTCGCGATAATAAAAGCAAACCTTTTCCACACTCTCTCTTGCAACGGTCAAAATCGTGCCTTCTACGGGATGGGTCACCGCGCCGTACGCGCATTTAACCCCCTGTTTCAGCGCCGAACCGAACTGACGGAGATCCGCCGTTTCCAGCCCCGCAAGCCCTTCGGCAAGCCCATAAAAAAGCTGTGACAATATGACGCCCGAATTACCGCGCGCGCCAAGCAACATCCCCTTTGCCACAGCGCGTGCTTTTTCCCCGAGAGCGTCGCCGGAATACCCCTGCAACCCCTCCAAGCCGCCGCGCATGGTGAGATACATATTTTCCCCCGTGTCGCCGTCGGGGATCGGAAATACGTTCAAATCGTTTACCGTTTGGATATTCGCCAACAAGTTTGCCGCGCCACCCAAAATCATCTTTTCAAACAATTCGGCGTCTACCGTTTTTCTTTCGTTATAGACAGGCAAAGTTTTTCTCCTTTTCCTTAAAAATCATTTTTTGTTTTCGTGCTAAACATTTATAAAAACGCTTTGTCCGCAACGTATTTATTATATCATATAAAAACATTTTTGGTCAAGTATTTTGCAAAAAAAAATTGTATACATATTTTGTCATTCTATTTTGTGAAAACACGACAATTTTTCTCGCTTACCCCGTTCGTTTCGCACAATTTTCATAAAAAATACGCGCGCACGCGTGAAAAGCGTTGACGGCGACTTTTTTTGTGTGTTATAATATAATGTATTATTTTTTACTTTTAAAGAAGGACACAAATGACTGAAACTTTTTTAAAATTTAAACGAAAACTGCAAACCGTACGCGTGGTCAAGGCTTTGCTTGCGGGGCTGGCGGGAGGCGGGCTGGCAGGAGGCGTTGTTTTCACCTTTATCAAGCTTGCTTTGCTCCCCTTGGATCTATGGGTTTCCATGCCCATCGGCGCAGGCGTCTTTTTGGCGGTCGCCGCCGCCTTTTTCTTCCTTTTGAGAACGACGGATAAGCGGTTGGCGCAAACGTTGGATAAAAATTTTGCCTTAAAGGAAAAAGTACAAACCGCGGTTGCCTATCAAGGCGAAGAAGGCACGCTTCTTGAGCTGCAACGGCAAGACGCCGAGCAGACTTTGGCAAATATCCCGACGAAACGTTTTAAAATCAAGCGGCTTTGGATCTATTTGGTCGCTTTGTGCGTGGGGTTGTCCTCTGTCGCCGTCGGCTTTTTGGTAAAAGACAGGCGTAACCCCATCGTACCGCCCACTCCCTTTGCCATTTCGGAAATGCAAATCGCAGGTATTGAAGAATTGATCGGCTACGTAGATAACTCGAAAATGCAAACCGATTACAAACAATCCATTTCCGCATCTTTGAGCAATCTGCTGGCGGATTTAAAAGTGGCGACGATCGAACCCGAAATGCAGACGGCCCTGACCGTGGCGATGGCGAATATTCAAAACACGACTTACGCCTCCTCCTCTTTGGCGGAAATACTCAACGCCCTTTGGGCGACCGAGGACGCGTATGCACGCGGCTTGGCAACCATGCTGAACACTTCCGCTTGGAAAGAGCCGAACTGGGGGGATTATGCGGAAAAACTGTCCGCGTATAAAGCCGATTTTAGATACGAAACGGCGGAAGGCGAAACCACTCCCCCTGAGGAGGATTTGTACAAGGAACTGAAATGGAACCTTGAAAACGGCGGTTTGAAAATCAATATGGCGCTGACGCAATCGCAGATTGCTGAAGAAGATATCCTCTATCAAGCGGTATCCCGTTTTGCAAACGCCAACGAAGGCACGCTTGCGACGGAGCATATTTTCGGTATCTTAACCATCGCAAAAGACGCTAACGTGACGACATATGCACAAACGCTGGACGAAATAGACAATACGTTGGATACGTTGTCGCAGGATACGTACGACGTAATCGCGCAATTAAAGATCAACTCTAACGTCGGCGAATACGTTATGACAAAGCTTGCGACGCTGTTCCCCGTTCCCCTACCCAAGTTTGAAAGACCCGACTTGTCCGCAAGCGGAAATCAGCAGGGCGGCGCGGAGGAAAAACCGAACGACAAAGGTCCTTCGGACGGCGGTATCGGCGAGGGCGCAACGTTCGGCAGTAAAGACCTTGTATTAGACCCTTTGACAGGGCAATACGTCGAATACGGCACGTTGCTCAATAAATATTACGCCGTAATGTCCGAAAAGTTGGACAACGGCACTTACACAGACGAACAAAAAGAAATTATTAAAAATTATTTTTCCCTGCTTTACAGCGGTATTGAAAAAGAGGAGTAACCGAACATGATGGAAGAAATCACTATGGAAAAAGTAAGCGTATTCAGTGAAAAAATCGCAAAAGTACAAGAAGAACTCGCAAAAGACGTCGTTGGTCAAAAAGACATTATCAACAACGTCATCATCGCGATCGTTGCAGGCGGTAACGTATTGTTGGAAGGTGTGCCCGGCGTAGGAAAAACCCGTCTTGTCCGCGCCCTCGGCAAAACCATGTCTTTGCCCTTCTCGCGTATTCAGTTCACCCCCGATTTGATGCCTTCGGACGTCACGGGTACAAACGTCGTTGAAAAGGACGAAAACGGAAGATTGAACACGAAATTCCGCCGCGGTCCTATCTTTGCAAACCTTGTCCTTGCGGACGAAATCAACCGTGCGACGCCCAAAACGCAGTCGGCAATGTTGGAGGTTATGCAGGAACACAAAGTAACCGTCGGTAACGATACGTATAAATTGGAAGAACCCTTCTTCGTTTTGGCAACGCAGAACCCCATCGAACAGGACGGTACGTACCCTCTGCCCGAAGCGCAGATGGACCGTTTCATCTTTAAACTGATCGTCGATTATCCGACGAATCAGGAACTACTTGATATCGTCAAAATGACCCAGATCACGATGGAAGAAACGGCGGAAGCGGTCATCAACGGCGCGGAGATCCTCGAAATGCGCGCGCTTGCGTCGCAAGTACCCGTTTGCGACGAGGTGTTGATGTATGCCGTAAGTTTGGTATCCAACACCCACCCTTCCGTAGAAGATTGCGCGCCCTCGACGAAAAAATACGTCAAATACGGCGCGTCCCCCCGTGCGGCGCAAGGTTTAATCACCGCGGCGAAAATCCGCGCTCTTATGGAAGGCAGATTTAACGTTTCTTACGAGGATATCGACGTCCTCGCTTTCCCCGTGCTCAGACACAGAATTAAGATCAATTACACCGCGGTCAATGAAAAATTGGGCGTAGACGACGTAATTGCAAAAATCATCAAAGAAACGAAAAAGGGCAACTAAATGAAAAAACTGGTGATCGACGAGGCGTTTTTAAGCGAGCTGGAAGCTTTACAAACCGTCCTCAAAAATAACGTAGCCGGTATGTTTGGCGGCAACCGCCAAAGTAAAAATTTCGGTTCTTCCTGCGAGTTTGCGGATTACCGTGATTACATACCCGGCGACGATATAACGAAGATAGACTGGAATGCCTATGCGCGTTTCGATAAGCTGTATCAAAAGCTTTATTTTGACGAACGCCAAATGCACACCCGGATCTATATCGACGCAAGCCGTTCCATGGCGCACGGGGACGAAGCGGAGAAAGCAGAGCAGGCGATCAAAATCGCCGCGGCTTTCGCCTATCTTTCCGTATGCGAAATGGACAAGGTGTCCATCTACGTCATGCAGGGCGGCGAGCTCAACGAAATCGTTCACAGCATGGTGGGAAAGGACGCGTATTTAAACTGTATCAACGCCCTCAACGAAATCGAATTTGACGGCGACGCGAAAATCAGCGAAGCGATCGTACCTTCCACGGTAGGCAGAGGCGACGGGCTTTCCGTCATTATATCCGACTTCCTCACCGACGAGGATTTCGAACGCGCAATCGACAGACTTTGCGAACAAAAACGCGACGTCCTCTGCGTGCAGGTACTCTCTCGCGAGGAAATCAATCCGCAGGTGCGCGGTAAAATGCATTTGTTCGATTCGGAGACCCCCTCCCGTTTTTTCCGCAAAAAAATCAATCAGGACGTCATTCGCGCCTATAAAGACGCGTTTAAGTTCGTTGTGGATAGGATTAAAAATTACTGCGAATCGCGCGGGGCGCACTATCTTTTCACCTCTGCCTATACGCCTATCTCGGATATCTTCTTCGGCAACTTGATAGACTTGGAGGTGATGAAATGACCTTCTTGTTTCCCCTTGGCTTGCTCGGCTTGATCGGTATCCCCGTCGTAATCTTGATCTACATTTTAAGAAACAAGTTCAACGAACAAACCGTTCCTTCCACCTATCTTTGGGAGCTGAGTGAAAAATTTTACAAGCGCAGAAATCCTTTAAGCGGTTTAACGGGGCTGATCAGCTTGATTTTGCAAATTTTGACGATCGCGGTCGTTTCCCTTGCTATCGCGCGCCCCATCTTCATCATGCCCAACTCCGCAAGCGAGTACTGTTTCATTCTCGACGCGTCGGGCAGTATGAATATGCAAACGGACGGCGAAACCCGTTTCGACCTTGCCAAAGCGGCGATCGAGGAGGAAATCAAGGATTCCCGTTTGGGCAGTACCTATACGCTAATCCACGTTTCCACCGAAACGACGGCCGCTTACGAACGTTTGACGGACAAGGCGCTTGCCATCGAGTTGTTGCAAGACGTACAGTGCAGCGACGCCTCCGTACAATATACGGACGCCCTCGCCTCGGCGCAAAAATATTTCAACGACAACCCCTCCTTTGAGGTGTATCTGTATACCGATAAGCAGTACAACTCTCACGACAACGTAAACGTTGTGAAATTCGGCTCGGAAAGCGACGTCAATTACGCCATCGGCGGCGTAGAAGGTTCTTTGACGAACAATACGCTGACGGCAAAGGCGAACGTCGTTTCGTACACAAAAGACGCGACCTTGAGCGTAGCGCTGTATCTCAACGGCAAGGACACGCCCGCAAAAACAGCGGACGTAGCGGTGAAAAAGGGAGAAAGCGCTCCCGTTACTCTGACCGCCGCCGCACAAAGCTACGATTCCTTCCGTATGGTGATCACAAATAAGGATTGCCTTGACTCGGACAACGAAATCGTCAGCTACAACCAACAAAGCGAGGCCTCGTATAACATTTTGCTCGTCAGCGAAACTCCCTTCTTCTTGCAGGCGGCGCTGGACGTATTCACCGATTCGAAAGTGGACGTCGTAGAGCCGAATGCCTATACGGACAACGGCGGCTACGGGTTGTACATATTCCATTCGTACACCCCCGAAGTATTGCCCGACGCGGCTGTATGGCTGATCAATTCCAACGAAAGCGTTGCCGATTCCGGTTTCGGGATCCGCGGCACGGTAGAGCTGGAAGACCCTGCTCCTTTGGTGAAGTCCGATTCCACCGCGACGACGACGCGCGCGCTGTTGAACGGGATCGACGGCAGAAATATCTACATTTCGGAATATATAAAATACAGCGGTATGTACACGAAATTCACGACGCTGTTTTCTTACAACGCGCACCCCATGATCATGGCGGGCGTAAACGCACTGGGCAACCGCGAGGTAGTGTTCGGGTTCGATCTGCATAAGACCGACCTGCCCCTTTCCTCCGACTTTGCCCCGCTTATTTGCAATTTGTTGACATACACTTGTCCCGACGTTTTGGATCGTACCGATTACGTCTGCGGCGAGGACGTCAACGTCAACATTACGGCAAACATGAAAAACGTAAAGGCGATATCCCCTGACGGAGAGGAGATATACATTGACAACACCACCGATATCGGCGTGTTGCACCTTGACAAAGTAGGCACGTACACGATTCGCTTTTTCGCGATGGGAGAGGAAAAGAATTATAAAATTTACGCATCTTCCCCCAACGACGAAAGCAATCCCGCGTTGGTAGGAGAATCGTTTGCGCTGTCGGGCGAAAAGCAATACGAAAAGACGGACGGGACTTACGATCCCCTCATGATCCTTTTCGTCTGCCTTGCGCTGTTATTTATCGCGGATTGGATGGTATACTGCTATGAAAAATATCAGCTTCGATAATCCTTACTGGTTATTTCTCGCCATCCCCCTGCTCCTTGCGTTGTTTATCCCCTATTTCATCTCCGTAAGCAAGGATAACAAAAACAAGGGCTGGATCGCGTCCCTCGTACTGCATACCCTCATCGTCGTTTGTCTTACGCTGGCTGCGGCAGGCTTGACGCATACGACGGTCATGACCCGAACGAAAGTGTATATCGTGGCGGACGTTTCCTATTCCGCCAACCGTAACCTGGACGAAATCGACGCGCATATCGCAAACATCGCCGACGATCTTCCCTCCAACTCGAGGCTCGGCATCGTGTGCTTTGGCAACGGCAGCGTGATCCTGACTTCCTCGGGTACGGAAATCAAAAGCGTAAAAGAGGCAAAAGTCGACGACAGCGGTACGGATATCGCGGGCGCGTTGAATTACACCTCCACTCTGTTTAGCGAAAACGAATTGAAACGCATCATTTTGATCACGGACGGATTCGACACCGTTTCCGAAAGCGGAGAACTGATTTCTGCCGTGGAACAGCTGAAAGCGCGGGATATCCGACTGGACGCCGTGTATATCGACAGCAATTTGAAATCGGGCGTTTCGGAAGTTCAAATTTCGAATGCGGAATTTACGCAATCCACCTACTTAAACCATGAAACGCAGGTAAACGTATTGCTGGAATCGAACGTTTCCAACCAGGCGATGCTCGATTTGTACGTAAAAAAGGACAACGGCGAATACGAAAAGATCAACACCACCGTCGTCAGCTTGGACGTCGGCGCAAACACCGTTTCTTTCGATCTTCCCACCGACGTTTCGGGTGTATTCGATTACAAAGTGGAAGTTTCCGCAACGGACGACAGCTCCTCTTACAACAACGAGTACACCTTCACGCAAACGGTAGCGGGAAAACGGAATATCTTACTCGTCACCGAAAAACAGAGCGACGTGACGGCGCTGACCGCTTTGTACAGCGAAACGGCGGAACTCGATCCTTACGTCATCACTTCATCGAAGCGGGACGTCCCCTATACGGTGGAAGACCTTACGCAATACGACGAAATCATTTTATCCAACGTCGATATCCGTAAAATCAACAACATTCACGCATTTGTCGACTCGGTAGACAGCGTCGTTTCCCGTTACGGGAAAAGTTTGGTTACGTTGGGCGATTTGTCCATGCAAAACAAGGACGACGCGATTTTTGAAAAACTGGAAGAATTGCTTCCCGTGAACTTTGGCAACGCAAGCAAAGACGCCAGTCTTTATACCATCGTCCTCGACATTTCCCGCAGTATGAACGACACTTCGCAGCTGATCGTGGCAAAGGACGCCTCTATTAAGTTGCTTTCCTTGCTCAGCGACGACGATTACGTAGCGTACGTAACCCTTGCGGGCGAGGCGCGTATCGAACAAACGCCTACCCGTTTGGGCGATTGCAGAGACGAATTGTACAAGAAAATTCAAAGCGCTACCCCTTCGCAGGGTACGTTTATCGGCGACGCCTTGAAATTGGCGTACGAACACGTGAAAGATCTCGACTTTGCGGAAAAACAAGTCATGCTGATCAGCGACGGGCTTACCTTCACGTACGAACCCGAGGACGCAACGAAAATTGCGCTGGACATGCACGCGGACGGCATCACCGTTTCCACGGTCAACGTAATTTCCGGCAACGTACCGCAAGCGGTAAGCTTGCTCAAAGCCATAGCATTGAACGGCGGAGGGAATTACTACCTTTTGGAACGTGCCGAAAACGTAGCCGACCTCGTGTTTGCTACGATCGCGGACGATTTGACCGAATCGATCGTCGAAAAGGAAAGCAAAGTAACGGTTGCCTCCTTCCGCGACGAAGTATCCGAAGGTATCTTGTCCCTGCCGAATATTTACGGCTACGTCAACAGCAAAGCCAAATTAGACGCGACCATGGTACTGTCGGTGGACTATCAACAAAGTTCGGGCAAGGTCACGCAAGTTCCCCTCTATTCCTATCGCGAACACGGAAACGGCAAAGTGGCGACCTTTACTTCCAGTCTTTCGGGCAAATGGCTCAAAGGTTGGGATAACGACACGAAAGCGCTGTTTTTCGACAACGTTTTGACCACGAATACGCCCCCTGAACGAATCAATTATCCTTATAATTTGAACTTTGCATATAAAGGCAGTTATTCGTCGTTGGAAATCGTGCCTTCCTACCTCAATCCGCTTGCAAAAGCTACGGTGAAGATCACTTCGCCAAGCGGCGCGGTATCGGAGGAACAGCTTGCGTTTGACCTCAATCGGTATTTCACTACGTTCGATACCCCCGAAACGGGCAGATATCAAGTGCAAATCACCTATTCCTACGGACAGCACTCGTTCGTTTCCAACACCTATTACAACGTAGCGTACGAGCCGGAATACAACGCTTTCAACGTTTACGACGTGGCAAGCCTTTACGATTTCATACGCAACAACGGCAAAATATCTACGGACGGAACAGTGGATATGACGAACGACAAAAACGACGTTTCCACTTACGAACTCAATTTCCGCCTGCCCCTTTTGATCGCGGCGGTCGTCCTGTTCGTTACGGACATCTTTATCCGCAAAACGAGATGGGCGGATATCAAAAAATGGTTCGCTAAAAAGAAAAAAGGAGGTAAAACAAAA
Source organism: Clostridia bacterium (assembly GCA_017468345.1). GTDB lineage: Bacteria > Bacillota > Clostridia > Christensenellales > Borkfalkiaceae > Scatosoma. The sequence continues at coordinate 5,612 of JAFUIT010000117.1, read as the reverse complement.
TGACGTTCTTTAAAAAACTTGCCTTGGCTGTTTTAACGTTGTTCATGCTCACCTTCCTCTTTTCCTGCGGTTCGTACAATCCCGCGTTAAACAGCGATTCGGACAGCCAAAGCGGTTCGGGAGCGGTACAACCGGATATGGACGACGACCCGACCAACGATTTCACGGCGTCCCTGCGTTTGAACGGTCAGCCCTATACTCCCCTCGTTAATATCAACGTATACTGGCGGGACGGCTACAACATTCACATCGCCCCCGTCGATGAAAGCGGCGTGGCGAGAATAGACGGGCTGGACGGGGATTACCAAGTCACGCTTTCCAACGTTCCGCACGGATACGCCTACGATCCCAACGCTTACAAAGCGACCAACGATCAACGGAACGTGACCATCGATTTGTACGACCTCAACGTCATCACGGGCGGCGGCGACGGCTTATACGAATCCTACCGTATGAACAGTACGGGGATCTATTCCGTAACCGTCGATCAGGCGGGCGATCGGACTTATTTCGAGTTTGCTCCGCAAATCAACGGCACTTACACCGTGGAAAGCTTGGTGGACGTACACGACGACGGAGTCAACCCCATTTGCATGGCGTATTACGGATCGAGCAGTTATAAATACGGCGAACATACCGTCACCGACGTGGGCGCTTGCGGCAGTTACACGCGCAATTTCATCCATACGGTGGAAATTGCCGACGAAAACATCAGCTCGGGCGGCGGTCAAGTTACCTTCTCCTTTGCGATCACGGCAGAACCGAAAAGCGGCGTGTATCCCGTGACGATCTCCTTCGCCATCAAGCGCAACGGCGATTTTGACTTGGGCGGCAGACAAAAGACGTACATGGTACCGCAAGCGGATCTTTCCCATTTCGATTTCACCGCTTTTGACAGCCTTGCAGGCAGGACGATCATCGGTGCGGAAACACTGTATCCCGGCACGACCGATTCGTATATGTTCGACGAGGATAATTATAAAATTTGGAAAATTTCCGACGGCGGCGACGGCGTTTACCACGTATACGACCCCGATTTATACCCCTCCACAAACGGTTACGGCCCCGTTCTCGTAGCGTACATTTCTCAGCCCTGCCGTTTCCTGGACGCGGCGTTTACTGCGATCGAGGCGATCGGAAATAAAGCTCTTACCGTCAACGGAACGGAAAATTACAAGCAATTTATCGAAGGTTTTGACGCGGTTGCAAACATCGCAGCGGGCGGGTATTACTGTTCGACCAACTGTCCCTGTCACAACGCGTCCGATCCGCACTGGGCTTGTCTTGAAGGCTGTGCGACCTGCAAAAATACCTGTATCCCCTGCCCTGCCGAACTGATGGGCAAGGAAGGCTATGCCGACTGGTGCAACGCCGACGGCGTCGTTCCCGTGACGGAGGAACTTGCCGAATTTTTACAAAAATTTGCCATTTCCCAACGGTATTTTGCGGACGGCGACGGCTGGGTGGAAACGAACAGCAGAAAGAGCATAGACGCGTATGAAGATTCGCAGTGGCTTTTCGCGTGCGGATATTATATCTAAAACAATCCGCCCTCTATTAGCAAACCAAATTAAAACGATTTAAAAAATTTATTGAACACCGTTCCATAATCATTGAAAAAAATCGTTAAATATGTTACAATATGTAATATTCTTCGCAAAAACGTTTGCGAAGGTATGAAATAACAACGAAAATATTAAAAAATTATTTTACAAGGAGGCATTTCTATGAATAAGAAAATCCCTATGATCCTCGGTTTGGTCATGGCATCTTCTTTCGCCTTTGCATCTTGTGATTCGTTGCCTTTCGGCAAAAAGGATTGCGAGCATACGTTCAGTGAAAGTTGGTCCACCGACAAGACCCACCACTGGCACGCGGCTACCTGCGAACACGGCGAAGAAAAAGACGCTTACGCCGAACACGCAGACGCAAACGAAGACGGAGTATGCGACGTTTGCGAATACGAAATCGGTCATACGCACGGTTACAGCGCAGACTGGTCGACGAACGATACCCACCACTGGCACGCGGCTACTTGTACGCACACCGATGAAAAATCCGAATACGCTTTGCACACCGATGCGGATACGAACGGCGAATGCGACGTTTGCAAAGGCCACGTACACGTTGTCAGCGACGCAGGCTATTGCGACGGTTGCGGCACGCAGGTTGAGCCCTTGAAAGAAGACCTTGCAAAGATTGTAAACGCAACGGTTTCTCAAGGCAAAAACGTGGTCAGCGGTCAAGTAAACTATAAATACCGCGGCGTCACCTTGACCTATAAAGATGACAACGGACAAAATGCGTATGCCAACCTTGATTCCAAAATTCAATACACCTTGGGCGCGCAGGATACCTATGTTGAACGTTCAAACAACAGTGAAGTTTACAACATTAGCGACGCGACGGGCGAATGGACGCTGGGTCGTGTCAACGATTCGACAAAGCTTTGGTTCTATACGGAAGACGGCGAAGTAAAAGGCCTTCAGGAATATACCATCGACGGCGAAATGACCCCTTCTATCGTTTCCGCGGATGAAGACAGCCTTGCAAGTTACTATTTTGCAGTATCCACACTGGCAGACGGATACGGTGCGGAAGAAATTCTTTTCAACCTCTACACCCTTTCGCAGGAAGATTCCGCAAGTGACTTCACCGAATATCACAACCCTGAGAAAAACACGTTTAGTTTCTCCTTCAACAGCTTGATCATCAACACCGATACGGCGGAAGGTGAAGACGATTCCGTTAGATATTATGAAACGAGTGTTAAATTCACGTACAGCGACCGCTATGAACTGACCAATTTGGAAATCAAATGCGACGCATACACGAACGACGCAGGCACGATCGGCAACAATACCTATGAAGCGGATAAGGACTACGATTACGATCAGGACAGCAAGACGATCACGATGCGTGAAGGCGCTAAACCCGATACCTATACCTTCGTCGTTTCCCAAGAATTCGGCAAGAGAAGCTACGTACATGACAAAGACATGAGCGCATACCTTCCCAGCGGTTTCAATTTCACCATGAACGGTGAAACGGTTGAAGACGGACAAAGCCTTGAATTGACCACCGCGGACAGCTTGAAAATCGACTTTGTTTGCGTACCTGCTACCGCTTCTTTCGATTTAATCAGAGATATAGTAGACGCAAAACTGATTTGCACAAGCGGCAACTCCGACTCGTATGCGTACATCGATTTCGACAGCGAAGGCAATAAATCCATCGCAGTAAGCCAATTTGCCCCTGGTACGTATACCCTTTCCTTTACGTATGACGGCGATACGGTATTCTCTATGGATATTACCGTCACCGCACCCATCGTTACCGGCACGTACATCCCCGTAGTCATTACGGAAAATAATGCTTTCTACGATCTGGCGTCCTTCGAAGCCCCTGCTTCTGGTTCGTATACGTTTAAAATCCCTGCTGGCTACGGTGCATGCGATAAAGAAGCTTATGAAAACAAGGGGCAGGCTTATTTCGATCCTATGGATCCCTCTGCAGATCAGCAAGACGGCGGCGAATTTACCGTAGATATTGCACAAGGCGACACGTACGAATTCTATTTGATGGCTCCTTATAAGGGAACGCATAACATCGTTTACACGTTCGAAGCGAAAGAAGTTGTTTCGGGCGGGGATCAAGGCGGTGGAAATACAGACACCGAAAAGTATAACACGGTAGTGGTAGAAGGCAACGGCAACGTTCTTTACTTCTCCGCAGACGAAATTTCGGCAGATGCAGCAACCAGAAGCATGATCATTACGAACGAAGGCGATTATAAGATGATCGGCGATCTCTACATGACCATTCAAGCAAGCGACGGCTCTACCGTTAATAGAAACAGCGATTATTCGTATACCCTCAGCGCAGATACGTATACGTTGAATTTCTCGAGGTTTACTGGGTTTCTCATAAAGGCAGATGAAGCTTACACATTAAACGTAGAACGTCAAGTATCCGCAAGCGAATTAGAACCCGACGGTTCGGAAACCACTCCTTTCGTTTGGGATACTCTCCCCGAAAACGTAACAATCAATGCCGATACGCAACAGTTGGATTACTATCTCTTTACGGCAACGGAAAGCGGTACTCTTACCTTTACTTGGCCTACGGCGGATTCGTGGTTTTATGCACATCTTTGGGATATGGATAAATATCAAGTACTTGACAGCGAAAACGCACAGGTAAGCGCTGACGGTTGCTATTTGCATACAAGTGAATCCATCCAAATCGAAGCAGGAAAAACGTACCGCATTGGCTTGGATAATTGGGCTACCGCAGGCGAAACGACCATCACGATCACTTTCGTCGCTGCATAAGCTTACAAAAATCAAGACAAACGCATTACACCACACCGTTTTTCGGTGTGGTGTTCACCAAAAGGAAACTTTATTATGAAATTAAAACATCTTTTCACTTTATTGCTTTCGGCAGCTTTCGTATTCTCTTTGTCCGCTTGCGACGGTGAGGAAAACAGTAGCTCCTCCAGTTCCTCCCCTACCAGCATCGACAGCAGCAGCGAAAGTACAAACGAAAACGACAACAGCGATATTGCTTGCACTTTCACCGTATCGGTGGACACGGGCGTAACGGCGGCAAACGTAGCTTTCACCCTGACCTCGGGCGCAAGCAGTTATGATTTGACCAGTAACGCAAACGGCGTTGCCACGGCAGAACTTCCTGCAGGCACGTACGAAATTTCTTACAATAGCGATACGTTGCCCTCGGCTTGTACGCCCGACGTTTATTCCGTAACGGTCAGCGAAACCGCGGCAGAGTTTACTTTGCTGTTGATCGATAACACGCCCGACGGATCGGCAAACAAGCCTTTCCTTGTCACGGACAACGCAACGGCACTTTCTTTGGACGCAGGCGAGGAACTGTATTTTAGATACCGCGGCGAAAGCGCTACGCTGTACGTCGGCAGCGAAAACGTTTCCGTCGTTTACAACGGAACCACGTATACTGCCTTCGACGGCAAAGTAACCGTTGAGATAGGTGCTCAAGATTATATGGGAACGATTTTCTCAATCAAAAACATCTCCAACGCCACGGTTGAAACGGAAATGGAACTTGTTTTCCCTCTCGGTTCAATGAATAATCCGATCGTTCTTTCGGGCGATAGCGCAACGACGACGGCGGAGGTTGCGGAAAACGGCTCCGTAGTCTACAAATGGACGGCGACCAAAAACGGCGTGTTGACCATTTCCACTGCAAATACACTTGCGTATATCTCCGTGACTAATCCCACAGCGATCGCCCAGCCGGACGATATCTCTGGTGCCGGCTCAACAACGGTTAACTGCTCCGCAGGCGACGTAATCCTCATCATCGTCGGCAACAATTTTGAAGCGGTCGAAGCGGTAGACGTCGAATTTACGATTGCAGTAGCTTAAACGGCTGAAATTTACGCAAAAACAATCCATTTGAGGAAATATACAAAAAAGGCTTTGACGTTTTTCAAAGCCTTATTTTTACTTCCTTTCTTGTTTATACATATCATTATGTAAGTTAACGGGGATTAAACGTAGGAAGCATGCAAAAAATTTGAATGATCACATCCTTTTGACCCGTCAATATCTTCCAACCTTTTCGAG
>JAFUIT010000116.1 GCA_017468345.1 Clostridia bacterium | reverse complement strand
GTTGGCTTTTGGGGGTGTTTTCCGGCTCGATCATGATTGAAAATATTTTCGGGATCAACGGAATCGGCAAAGTGTATTACGAGGCGTTAAAAGCAGGGGACAACGAAATCGTTTTGGCGATGCAAATGTTTTATATCTTGTTGGCGCTTGTCGGCAATTTGCTTGTCGACCTTGCTTACGGGGTGGTAGACCCCCGTATTCGTTTGGGGTAGGGTATGAGTTCAAAAGGCGGTAAAAATTTCATAAAACGTGCTTACGAGTATACCATGTATGCGTTTAAACGAGTTTTTCAATGGGTAAAACGTGCTTTTTGGGGTGAAAAAACAGTTTTGGGAACGGAGACAATCGAAAGTCCAACAAAGCTGTTAAAGGAACGGTTTTTTCGTAAAAAGACGGCGGTGGGGGCTTTGATTATTCTATTTGCCTTGTTGCTTTTTGTGTTTATCTGTCCGCTGTTCGTGCAGTTGGATATCAATTATACCGATCCGTTACAGCAAAACGTTGCGCCCGTTTATTCCTTGCGAAAAGTTCCTCGCGCCTTGAAAAAAGAGGTTGCTGCGATCGAGGGCTTTGCCGATTTTACAGTGGGGCTTTCCAAGGCGGGCAACGCGTACGTTTGGGGGAACACAAAAGACCGTTTAAGCGGTAGAAATATGAAAGATATTCCGCAAAAATTGCAAGAAGAAGGGGGCGTAACGGTAGCCGCGGGCAAGGATCATGCTTTGGTTTTGACAAAAAACGGGTACTTGCTCGGTTGGGGGGATCACAGTTGCGGTCAATACGGTACGGAAGTGGTGCTCAACGCTTTACCGATGCCCGCATTTTTATCGGAAAAGTTAAACGTGGAAGAAGTCGCGCAAATCGCTTGCGGATATCAAACGAGCGCGCTTGTTACGACGGACGGGAAAGCGTATCTTTGGGGAAACACCAACGCGGTGCGTAACCTTGCCCCTTTAAACGAGTATCTTTCAAACGTACAAACCAAGCGAATTGTTTTTACAAACTCCGTGGCGGCGGCGCTTTTATCGGACGGTCGGGTGGAAACCGCGCAACCGATTTTTCAATCGGCAATCAGCTCGAAAAATGGGCGTCAAAGTTCCTTCAACTCGTACATGGTAGGCAAAAAAGCGACGATAATCGCGTCAAATAACAAATGCCTCGCCGTCGTGTTGGAGGACGGTGAACTGTTGGTGACGGGTGCGTTTGAAAACGGAGAGGATAAATTGCCGAGGTTGGGCGCAGGGGAATATTTCACTTCGCTTGACGGCGGTACGCGGCATTTCGTCGGCGTGACAAATTTCGGCAACGTCTATGCGTGGGGGGATAACAGCTACGGTCAATGCGACGTAAACGGGGAGAAAGGCTCTGCCGTTTATGCAGGATCTTTGCAATCGTACGTTGCGGACGAAAAGGGGGGACTTGTCAAATCTTCGGGCTTGAGAGGGTATTTGATGGGGACGGACGGCAGAGGCCGCGACGTTTTCGCACGTATCGTACACGGCGGTAAAATGACGATGACGATCGGCGGAGTCGCTGTGTTGGTTTCTTCCCTGATCGCTATTTTGGTTGGTAGTACGGCAGGGTATTTCGGCGGTTGGGTGGATACGCTGTTGATGCGCGTGACGGAAATTTTTTCCTCGATCCCGTTTTTGCCTTTTGCGATGCTTTTGTCGCAAATTATTAAAAATTACAACGTGTCGGAAACGATGCGCATCTTTATCATCATGCTGATTTTGGGCGCGCTGTCTTGGACGGGTTTGGCACGCATGATCAGGGGGCAGGTATTAGCCGAACGCGAAAAAGAGTTCGTCACCGCGGCGCGCGCGATGGGGGTGAGAGAGGGGAAAATCGCTTTCAAACACGTTTTACCCAACGTCGTCTCGGTCATTCTCGTCAGCATGACGCTCGATTTTGCAGGCTGTCTGTTGACGGAGTCTTCTTTGTCCTATCTCGGGTTCGGAGTGCAACCGCCCCGTCCTACTTGGGGAAATATGCTTTCGGGCAGTAACAGCAGTACGGTGATCCAGCATTACTGGTGGCAATGGCTGTTTCCTGCATTATTTTTGTCCCTTGCGGTTATTTGTATCAACGTGATCGGGGACGCTTTGCGCGACGCGCTCGACCCCAAGAGCAAAGGAGAATAACGTGGCTTTATTAGAAGTGAAAAATTTACACACGTGTTTTCATACGCGAAAGGGTTTGGTGCGCGCGGTGGACGACGCTTCCTTTTCGCTGGAGGAGGGGAAAACTTTGGCGCTGGTCGGCGAGTCGGGGTCGGGGAAATCCGTTTCCGCGATGAGTATTTTACGCCTTTTGGACGACAACGGATTTATCGAAAAGGGGGAGATCCTTTTTGAGACGAACGGACAAACGCTGGACTTAGCGAAAATTCCTATCGAGAAAATGTACGGGATACGCGGAGACCGCATATCGGTGATTTTTCAAGAACCCATGACCGCGTTGAACCCGGTTTTTACGGTGGGAAGGCAACTTTGCGAGCCATTTTTGATTCACCGCGACATGACGAAAAAAGAGGCGTGGGCGGAGGCGGTAAAAATGTTGAAATCGGTCAAAATTCCCAACCCCGAGGGTATGATGAAAGAGTACGCTCACCGCTTATCGGGCGGTATGCGACAGCGAGTTATGATCGCGATGGCGCTTGCGTGCCGACCGAATATTTTGATCGCGGACGAGCCGACGACCGCCCTTGACGTGACTATTCAGGCGCAAATTTTACGGCTGATGCGCGATTTGCAATCGGAGAACGGGACGGCGATTTTGTTTATTACACACGATTTGGGCGTGGTGCGCGAAATGGCGGACGAAGTGGCGGTTATGTACTGCGGTCAAGTAGTTGAACGCGTACCTGCCCCCGTTCTTTTTGAAAATTGCGAGTGCAGTCATCCCTATACGGAGGGGTTGCTTGTTTCCGCGCCGAGTGCAAAAAACGCAGGGGAAAGGTTGGAGAGTATACAAGGTAGCGTTCCCTCGCCTTTTCATTTACCAAAAGGCTGTCGGTTTGCCCCGCGATGTCCTTATTGCACGGAAAAGTGTATTGCGGAAATGCCCGAATTAAAAGAGGTTTTAAAAGGGCAGTTCGTCCGTTGTTTTTATCCCAAGAAGGAGGAGAGAAGGAGTGCCGAGCACCAACGTCTTGTTGTCCGTCGTCGATCTTAAGAAATATTTCCCCGTGCGGGGGAAACGGCTTTTTCAAAAGGAGCGTCCCTACCTTCGTGCAAACGATGGGATCAGTTTGGATATTTTTCAAGGGGAAACCTATGGTTTGGTGGGGGAAAGCGGATGTGGAAAATCCACGTTCGGGCGAACGGTTTTGCAGTTGCAAAAACCGACTTCGGGAGAGGTTTTGTATTACGGGAAAGGGGATAAAATCGACCTTGCCCGTTTAAAACCGACGGAAATGCGCGCTCTGCGCAGGGATTTGCAAATTATTTTTCAAGACCCGTATTCTTCCCTCAATCCGCGCATGACGGTTGGGCAAATTATCGAGGAAGGCGTGGCGACGCATAAATTTTTCAAACGCGGCTCGAAAGAAATGCAGGACTACGTTTTAAAGATTATGGAGGATTGCGGTTTGCGTTCGGATATGTTGCATCGATACCCCCATCAATTTTCGGGCGGGCAACGGCAAAGGGTGAGTATTGCGCGCGCGTTGGCGGTCAAACCGAAATTTATCGTCTGCGACGAATGCGTTTCCGCTTTGGACGTTTCCATTCAGTCGCAAATATTAAACCTGCTTGTCGATTTGAAGAAAAAGGAGGGGTTGACCTACCTTTTCATTTCCCATGATCTGTCCGTGGTGCGCTATCTTTCCGATCGGATCGGCGTGATGTATTTGGGGAGGATTGTTGAGCAGGGCAGGGCGGCGGACGTGTTTGAAAATCCCCGTCATCCGTATACGATTGCGCTGATTAGCGCGATCCCAACCGTGGAGAAAAAGAAAGAACGGCAAATTTTATTGGGCGGAAGTATGTCCAGCGCCGTTTTTCCGCCGAAAGGCTGTCCTTTTCATACGCGTTGTTTTATGGCGCAAGAAATTTGTCAACGCGTACCTGTCCCCCTTGTAGACGTCGGAAACGGGCATTTTGCCGCCTGCCATTTTGCACACAAAACAACGGCGGAGAAACGAAAGATTGCCTATGAAAAGGCGGAAAAATAGATATTTTGCCGACCGAGCGCCAAACGGTCGGTTTTTTACTTTTTTTATAAAAAAGTTAAAAAAATATCGAAAAAATGCAAATACACGCGCGTGAATCTTGACAAATATCATAGAAAAGTATTATAATATATAGCGTGCAAATCGTTTTTGCATAAATATTTTTATCTATCGGAGGATATTCAACAACAACTATGGATCACCTACCCCTAACGATCGCAATCATTGTACTGGTAGTGCTTTCGGGCTTTTTCTCGGCGACGGAAACGGCGTATTCCTGCGCAAACAGAATTAAACTGAAAACGTACGTTACGCAAGGAAAGAAAAATGCGAAAGCAGTGTATAAATTTGCGGATGAGGGCTATGACAAACTTGTCACGGCAATCCTCGTGGGCAACAACATCGTAAACATAACCGCATCGGCTTTGGGTACGATTTTGTTTGCAAAACTTATGGTCAACAATCCGGACCTCGCGGCAACCGTTTCGACGGCGGTATTGACCGTCGTGGTGTTGCTTTTCGGTGAAATTACGCCGAAATACATCGCCAGCGTCTATCCCGAAAAGGTATGTTTTGTGTTCTATCCCTTAATGCAGCTTTTCTACTGGATACTGTGGCCGCTTAGCAAAATTTTCGATTTTTACAAAGCAGGGCTTGCAAAACTTTTCAAACTGAAAAAGGATGAAACGCTCACGGATGAGGAATTGCTTTCTCTTGTAGAAGAAGCGGAGGAAAGCGGTACTTTGAAAGAGGACGAATCGGAGTTGGTGCGCTCGGCGCTCGAATTTGACGATTTGAAGGTGGAAGATATCCTCGTGCCCCGCGTCAACGTATATGCGGTGGACGTCGATTCGACCATGGAAGAAGCTTGTGAAATTTTCAAAAAGACCGGCTATTCCCGTATGCCCGTGTACAAAGATACGATCGACAACGTCATCGGCGTCGTGCATGAAAGGGACTTTTTCGTAGGTTACTTAAACGGGGAAAAGGAGATCGGGCATTTGGTGCAGGATATTGCGTTTACGACTGAGTATACGCGTATTTCCGCCCTTTTGAAACAGTTGCAAAAGCAAAAGATACACATGGCGGCGGTGTCGGACGAATACGGCGGCTTGGTCGGTATCGTAACTTTGGAAGATATTTTGGAAGAATTGGTCGGTGAAATTTGGGACGAACACGACGAGGAAGAAGTTTTGTTCGGTGAGATCGCCGAAGGCGAATACTGGGTGGACGGCAGATGCTCGCTTGAAAACTTTTTCGATTTATATGAAATGGACCAAAAGGACGAGGAGTTCGAATCGAACACCATCGGCGGTTGGGTGACGGAAACGTACGGCGGAATTCCGCCGATCGGCGAAGTTCTCCACTATGAAAATTTGGAAATTAAAATTGTGAAAACCACGAAGAAAAAAGTTTTGAAAGTGCGTTCAAAGCGTGTGGAAATCGTGGAAGAAGCAGAGGATTAAAAAAAGGAGAGGTTTGAAATATGGCAACGATTTTGGTAACGGGCGGTTGCGGTTATATCGGTTCGCATACCGTATTAGAACTTTTGAACAAAAACTACGAAGTAGTCGTCGTGGACAATTTCAGTAATTCCAGCTTTGAGAGTATTCGCCGCGTGCAAAAAATCACGGGTAAAACGGTTGTGTTTTACGAAGCGGATATCCGCGACGAACAAAAGATGGACGAAATTTTGTCCGCACATAAGGTGGACGCAGTCATTCATTTTGCGGCGTTCAAAGCGGTTGGCGAAAGCTGTCGATTGCCTTTGAAATATTATGAAAACAACATCAGCGGCACCGTTTCGCTGTTGAAGGTGTTGGAAAAGCACGGCGTGAAGAAGATTATCTTTTCCTCGTCCGCGACCGTTTACGGCGATCCCGAACGTTTGCCGTTGGACGAAAATTGCCGCCTTTCCACGACTAACCCCTACGGCAGCACCAAACTCATGATGGAAAACATCATGCAGGATTTGTACAAAGCGGACAATGCGTGGAATATCATCCTTCTGCGTTATTTCAATCCCGTTGGCGCGCATGAAAGCGGCTTGATCGGGGAAGATCCGAAGGGTATCCCCAACAATTTGATGCCGTTTGTGGCGCAGGTAGCAAGCGGAAAACTGTCTTGCATCAACGTGTTCGGCAACGATTACGACACTCCCGACGGTACGGGCGTGCGCGATTACATCCACATAGTGGATCTTGCGCTTGGACATATTGCGGCGATCGAACATTGTAACGAAAGCGGCGTGCATATCTACAATCTCGGCACCGGTCACGGTTACAGCGTTTTGGATATGATTCACGCTTTTGAAAAGGCTTGCGGAAAGAAATTGCCTTATAAAATTTGCGAACGCCGTCCCGGCGATATCGCGTCCTGCTATGCCGCGCCCGACAAGGCGAAAAAGGAATTGCACTGGGAAGCGAAAAACGGCATCGAAGAAATGTGCGCTTCGCAGTGGAAATGGCAAAGCGGCAACCCTAGAGGTTACGAAGCGTAATTTCGCATGGTACAGCCCGATGAAATCATCCGTACCCGTCGCAAGACGCTCGCCATCGCCGTCGATTCGTTCGGTCGGTTGATCGTGCGTGCGCCGATGGATTGCAGCGAGGCGCGGATTTTCGCTTTTTTACAAGAAAAGGAAAACTGGATTTTACGTAAACAAGCCGAAAGGAAGGGGGCAGGTATCGATTTACCGCCTGAAAACTTAAACGGGTATTCGCTGTTTTTGCTCGGTAAAAAATGTAAAATCTACGTTATTCCAACGTCTAAAGTGGGCTACAACAGCGAAAAAGACGTCATTTATTTGCCTGAAAACAACCCCAAAGAACGGTTGATTAAATGGCTGAAAAACAATGCAAAGCGGATATTTACTTCCGTGACGGCGCAAACGGCGGCGCGCATGGACGCGTCCTATAAATCGGTGACGGTGACTTCGGCGCGCGGGCGTTGGGGGTCTTGTTCGGGGGATAACGCCTTACATTATTCCTTTCGTTTGATCTACGCGCCCAAAGACGTGATCGAATACGTAGCAGTCCACGAATTGGCGCACACCAAACATAAAAATCATTCCAAAGCCTTTTGGACGGAAGTGGAAAAGTACGTGCCCGATTGGAAAATCAAAAGAAAATGGCTGAAACTTCACGGCGGGTTGATGGAGATTTTTTAAAAGATATCGGACGGAAAAAGCAAACCTACGGTTTGCGTTTAGAAAACCGCGGTTTGCGGTATAAATAAAAAGAGAGTAAAAGATAAAAGAAAATTTTCCGAAAGAGGAAGTATGTTAGAACTGAAAAATGTAAGCTATCGCGTGCAGGACGAACTGGGCGAGAAGCAAATTTTAAAAAATATAAACCTGACTTTGGACGAGCGTTTCGTTGCGTTTACCGGCCCGAACGGCGGCGGTAAATCGACGCTTGCCAAGGTGATCGCGGGTATTTTGTCGCCTACGGAAGGCAAAATCTATTTAGACGGCGAGGATATTACCGACTTATCCGTGACCGAACGCGCGCAAAAGGGAATTTCCTACGCGTTTCAACAACCCGTTCGTTTCAAAGGGTTGACGGTTCGCGATCTTATCACGATCGCCGCGGGGCGGAAGTTGAAGGTTTCCGAGGCGTGCGGGTATCTTTCCGAAGTGGGTATGTGCGCGCGCGATTATATCGACCGTGAAGTAAACGCTTCCCTTTCGGGCGGTGAATTAAAGCGTATTGAAATCGCCACGATTTTGGCGCGTAGTACAAAACTTTCGATATTTGACGAACCGGAGGCGGGTATCGACCTTTGGAGCTTTGGCAACCTCATCAAAGTGTTTGAAAATATGCACGAAAAAACGCAGGGGAATATCTTGATCATTTCCCATCAGGAACGCATTTTGAACATCGCGGACAAGATCGTTGTGATCGCGGACGGACAAGTGCAAAACATAGGCAAAAAGGAGGACGTATTGCCCAAATTGTTGGCGGCGGAATCCTGCAAAGTCCTGACGGAAAAACTGTAAAAGGAGGGGGCAGGTATGGATTCAATACAAAAAGACTTGTTGTTACAAATCGCCGACCTCCACGGTACGCCCGAAGGCGCGTTCAACATTCGCGGGAATGGGGAAAGCTTGGGTAGGAACTCGACCGCTAACATCGATATCGTATCGAAAACGGACGGAAAACAGGGGATCGATATCATCATTAAGCCCGGCACGAAAAACGAGAGCGTGCATATCCCCGTCATCATCAGCAAGGCGGGCTTGCAAGAGGTTGTGTATAACGATTTTTACATCGGTGAAGGCGCGGACGTCGTTATCGTGGCTGGGTGCGGTATTCACAACTGCGGCGGCGTAGATATGACTTCGCGGCACGACGGCGTGCATACCTTTTACGTTGGAAAAAATGCAAAAATCAAATACGTAGAAAAGCATTACGGCGAGGGGGACGGAAACGGTAAAAACGTCATGAATCCCGAAACGGTGGTGCATTTAGATGAAGGCGCGTATATGGAGATGGAAACGACTCAAATCAAGGGGATCGATTCCACCAAGCGTATCACGAAAGCGGATATGAAAGCGGGCGCGAACTTTATCGTTAAGGAAAAACTGTACACCCACGGAAAACAAGTGGCGGACACCGATTTTGTCATTGATATGAACGGCGAAGGTTGCCGCGCGGACGTCATGTCCCGTTCGGTTGCCGCGGAACAGTCGGTGCAGCATTTTGTTTCGACCATGAACGGCAACGCGCCTTGTCATGGACATACCGAATGCGACGCGATCATTATGGACAGCGCGGCGGTAACGGCAGCGCCTTGTTTGACTGCAAATCACATCGACGCCGAACTGATCCACGAAGCTGCGATCGGTAAAATCGCAGGAGAACAGCTGATCAAATTGATGACGCTCGGCTTGACAGAGAAAGAGGCGGAGGAGTATATCATAAAGGGTTTCCTCCATTAAGGTAAAAGTCGTATATGCGGCGCATTTCGGCGTCAGGCTTGCGTTTTTCCTTGCTCGTTTACGCTACAGTAAACTCCCGTCGGGAAAGCCGCGCCTTCCTTGAACTGCTTGCATCTACGCCTTTTAGACGGGGCGGTGCATTTCGGTGTCAGGCGGCTTATAATAATTATGCCACTATAATTATGAAAAAACACACGGACGGTACAGCCGTCCACCACATATAAAATCAAAGGAGAATAAATCCTGAGTGAACTTGCTTACAAAAGAACGAACGTATACGAAAAAGCGGATGATAAGAAGCTGAAAGACATTTTCGATTACGCGGAGGGGTATAAGGTTTTCCTTGACGAAGGGAAAACCGAACGCGAAGTATGCTCTTACGTAGTAGCCGAAGCGGAAAAACAGGGCTATAAGCCTTATAAATTCGGACAAAAATTAAAGAAAGGGGATAAGGTTTACTACGACAATCGCGGTAAAAATTTATACCTTATCAAAGTGGGCAGCGAAGACGTAGCGGAAGACGGAATCCGTATTCTCGCATCCCAT
>JAFUIT010000115.1 GCA_017468345.1 Clostridia bacterium | reverse complement strand
GGGTCTGCGTTTAAATAAACGCACCACGTCCAACAGCTCGTTTTCCAAAAATGCACAATCGGTAGTAAAAGTCATCATTTTTTACATATCCTTCATAAAAGGGTTGGTTTTTCTTTCCTTATCCAAAGTCGTGGGATCGTTATGCCCCGCATAGACGGGATAATCCCCTTCAAGTGCCGCAAGCTTACGCAAAGACGCGCGCATTTCTCCGATGCTTCCCGTCGGAAAATCCGTCCTGCCGATACTGCTTTCAAACAAAGTATCCCCCGTAAACAAGTACCTGCCCCCGTCCTTTGCGGTGATTAAATAGCAAGCGCTGCCCGAAGTATGCCCCGGCGTCCACAGCATTTTTACACGGATATCGCCCAGCATTTTCTCCTCGCCGTCCTCGAACGTTTCGTCGATTTTATAGGGCAAACGCGGCGCGCCGAACGCGTCGAACATATCGGCAACCGTGCCGATCAAAGGCTTTTCCGCCGCTGAACAAAAGACTTTTGCCCCGCTTGCCTGCAAGGCGGAAACTCCGCCCACATGGTCAAAATGACAATGGGTCAAAAGTACATACGCGGGCAAAAGCCCGCGTTTGATAAGTTCGCTTTCCACGCGCGGCTGGGCAGGGTCGATCAAAATCGCCGTTTTGCCGTCCTCCGTCAGCGCGTAGGTATTTGCCCCGAATCCGCGGGGCGAAATGGTGATGATTTCCATAAAAACTCCGTTAACCAAGTGCAATCACGTTCGACTGGGTCGTACTTGTTTATGAGAAAGAAGTGATACGGTGCACTTCGTAAATACGCTTATCCGCCTGCATTTTTTTGATCAGCAAGTCCACTTCGGAAATATCCGACAACGAAATCGACGCTTCTAAAATCGCATCGTGGTTTTTATCGATACGACCGTTGACCGCCGTGATCGACAGTTTTAAATCGGATACGACCTGCGAAAGCACCGAAAGCGCCGCGCCTTGATCGGTCGCACGTACGGAAATGTTTGCGTTATAACGCTGTTTTGCGCCTGCGGCGATCTGCCAAGCGGCAGGCAACAAACGCATTTGTTCCACGTGCTTGACGTTGGAACAGTCGCTGCGGTGTATGACTACCCCGCGTCCGCGCGAAGTATACCCCACGATCTCGTCGCCGGGCACGGGCGAACAACAGCCTGCAAACCGCACCAGCATCCCCGCTTGCCCGTTGATGAGTACGCCGCCCGGCGTTTTTCCGCCGTCGCCTGCGTGCACCTCGAACACCATCGGGGTTTCCTTACGGTAATAATCGATCAGCTTGAACAAGATCTGGTTGACGGAAATCGAACCGTAACCCACCGCGGCGTACATTTCTTCCACTTCGGTGAACGAGAACCGATCGTGCAACCTCTTAAAACTTTCGGGTGTAAGCAAGGTCGAAAGGGAAAGCCCCTTCTTTTTCGCTTCTTCTTCCAATTTGAGTTGCCCTACGCGAATGTTTTCTTCTTTCAGTTCGTTTTTGTAGAACTGCCTGATTTTCGCCTTCGCGGAGGAGGATTTGATGAATTTCAACCAGTCTCTCGACGGACCTTTCGAGTTGGGCGAAGTAATAATTTCTACTACGTCCCCAACCTCCAACTTGGTCGTCAAGGGTACGATTTTCGAATTGACGCGCGCGCCCGTACAGTGGTTGCCCACCTCCGAGTGAATGGCATACGCAAAATCGATCGGCGTCGCCTCGGGGGGCAGGGAAATGACCTTACCGCGCGGCGTGAATACCAACAATTCATGGCTGTACAGTTCGGTTTTGAGAGCGTCGATAAACTCTTTCGAGTCTTTCAAATCCCCTTCCCATTCCATCACTTCGCGCAACCAAGAAAGGCGGCTTTCGAAATTGTTAGACGCTTCTTCCGTCTTGCCTT
Source organism: Clostridia bacterium (assembly GCA_017468345.1). Classification (GTDB taxonomy): domain Bacteria; phylum Bacillota; class Clostridia; order Christensenellales; family Borkfalkiaceae; genus Scatosoma. The sequence goes on along the minus strand of JAFUIT010000115.1, from coordinate 13,084 downwards.
CTTTGTATTTCCAGTGCGCCGCGATACCGAATTCCGCAATGCGGTGCATTTCTTCCGTACGGATTTGAATTTCAAACGGTTGACCGAAACGGGTCATAACCGTGGTATGCAACGATTGATATTTGTTGGGCTTGGGCGTCGCGATATAGTCCTTGATTCGCCCGGGAATGGGTTTCCATTTTTCATGGATACGCCCCAAAACGGTGTAGCATTCCTTAATATCTTTCACGATGACGCGCACCGCGGTCAAATCGTAGATTTGGTCGAGCGTCTTGCCCTTGTTTTTCATCTTTTTATAGATGGAGTAGAAGTGCTTGGGTCTGCCGAAAACTTCCCCCTGCACGCCGTCGCCATCCATCAACGCGCGCAGTTCCTGCACGATATCGTTGACAAACTCTTTTCTTTCAGACAGTTTTTCACGAATATTATACAAAAGATATTCGTATGCCTCGGGGTCGAGATATTTCAAGCACAAGTCCTCTAATTCGCACTTGACTTGCGAAATACCCAGTCGCCCTGCAAGCGGCGCATAAATATCCAACGTTTCGCTTGCCATACGCTGCTGTCTTTCCTGCGAGAGGAAATTTAAGGAGCGCATATTATGCAATCTATCGGCAAGTTTGATGATGATGACGCGCACGTCTTTTGCCATTGCAACGAAAATTTTACGGAAATTTTCCGCATTTTCTTCTTCTTTTGATTTGAAAACGATTTTTTCGAGCTTGGTCACACTGCTGACAAGCGCCAAAACCTCATCGCCAAACTCTCTTTGGATATCTTCCGCCGTCGAATCGGTATCCTCAATCACGTCATGCAAAAGCGCCGCGGCGATCGTCGCGGCATCCAAGCCCAAATCAATGAGGATATCGGCAACTTCACAAGGGTGAATGAAATAAGGTTCACCCGAGGCACGCTTTTGATTTGCGTGCGCTTCCTTGGCATAGTTGTACGCCTTGATCAGCATTTCCTCATCGCTTGCGGCATAGATTTGATGGATTTTTTCTAAGATTTTTTCCGTTTCTTGCATAATCTTACCCAAATCAATTCTGTTGCAACAAACAAACTTTTCTGTAAATACTCGAATCGTTCAGCTCGGCTTTCACTCCGCGGTAGACGGTCAACCGCCCTTCCCCGAAGGAAACCAAACCCAACTCCTCAAACACGTTTAGCGCGAAAATAAACTCCCGCTTATCAAAACCCAAACCGTCGCAGGCAAACGCCAATTCTTCCACCGTATCCCCGTAAAGACTGTTCACGTCACGGCGAAGTGCGGCGAAAATCGCCAAAAGGCTCTCTCTTGCAACGTCCAGCGTTTCAAACATTTTATACCCGCAAATTTCGCGGTTAACGAATACCTGCCTGCCTCGTATTGCGTCCAAATGGAAATCGGAGGGGGTATCCAAAAAGATAAAATCTCTAAACCCAGACAAGTCCGCATCGGGCGCGGGCGATACCACCAACGCATTGGCAAGGTTGCGCGAGGAAGGATAGAAAAGGTCGCAGCCGAGTTCTTCCAACCCCTCGTAAAAACGCAAAGTTCTACGATCGGACGCGATCAAGCAAAGTCCGTAAGGACACGCCGCCTTTTTCTTGTCGATCAACGCCTTGATCTCCTCCGTCGACATTTCGATCGGCTCTACGTCCACGGCAGGCGCATAAAAACGTGCGATCGAGTTCGCAAAAATGCTCTCCGCCGTCGCGCGTCCCGTTCTGCCGTCGTACAACAAATCGCGCACGTAGCCTTTGATATATTCTCTGCCCTTGAACTTGGACAGGTTGATTTCGAAGATAAAATCCTTCTTGACGTCGCTTTCGATAATCTTCAAATTTTTCGCGCCGGAGAAGTACAAAAGGTCGATAAAATCACTTTTTACCGACAAATGCGGCGACATCGCTTTTACCGGTCGAGCCGTACATGCCCCCGCCGAAATGGAAAACAACGGCCTTCTATGTCCTACGCCGTAAGGTTCTAACGCGACGATTTCACGCGCGAATTTTTCAGGGAAAGGTCCTTTGATTTCTTCGCTGATCGGAATCAGCTGTTCAAAGTCGGCAGGCGTATACGTCTTGCCGATTTCCTCGTTCAACGCCTTTTCCAGAGCGTCGAACTGATCAAAACGAATATTGATCCCCGCCGCCTGCGCATGTCCGCCAAATTCTTCAATATACTGCGAACAGTTTTTCAACGCATTGAAAATGTTGACGCTTTCAATACTTCTTGCGCTCCCTTTCAGCATATCGCCGTGGTGCACGAAAAGAAGGGTTGGACGGTTGTATTCTTCTGCAATACGCGCGGCTACAATGCCGATAAAACCCGTATTCCAGCTCTCGTCCGACAGCATAATCACGTTGTCGTACGCGCCCTTTTCCAACAGCTTCTTCTTTGCCGAAGTATACAGCTCGTCGCAGTATTTTTGCCGTTCGGTGTTGTACATACAAAGCTTGGTCGCCAAATCATAAATTTCCGTTTCATCCTCGGAAATAAACAGCTTGAACGCCGCTTGCGCGTCCCCCATTCTGCCCGCCGCATTGACGCGGGGCGCAACGTTAAACGCCAAAGTCTGCGCCGTAATGCCGTCGTAATTTTTCCCGATCAACATCGAAAAGCAGGGACGGATACGAGTGTTAAAACGTTTCAACCCCTCCGTCACGATATCGCGGTTTTCCCCAAGCAAAGGCACGCTGTCCGCCACCGTTGCAAGAGTCGCAAAATCGAGATATTTATACGCCGCCTCGCCGATCAACGCGCAAGCCAGCTTAAAAGCTACGCCCGCACCGCAGAGGTTGTCGTACGGATAATCGTCTTTCAGTTTCGGATTGACGATAATGCAATCGGGTAAAACTTCGGGAAGTTCGTGGTGATCGGTCACAATCACGTCCGAACCAAGTTCGTAAATATATTGCGCCTCTTTCGCGCAAGAAATACCGCAGTCAACGGTGATAAACAGTTCGGGATTGCACTCCTCGAAGATGCGGTCGACCGCTTCCTCGGACAATCCGTATCCGTCCGCCCGTTCGGGTACGTATACGTGCGGCTCGATGCCAAATTCCCTTAACGCGTGATACATGATGGCAGAGGCGCAAATACCGTCGGCGTCGTAATCGCCGAACACGGCAACCGTTCTGCCCTCGTCGCGCGCTTGGGTGATGAGTTCCACCGCCTCTTTCATGCCGCTCATTAAAAAGGGCGAAAGGAAATTCTTTTCCGAAGGACGCATAAACCGACGGATCTTGTCCGCCGTATCTACACCGCGCGCGTATAAAATGCGCGTGATATGCTCCGTCAACCCCGTTTCTTCGGCAAGGTTTGCAACGATATTCAGTTGTTCTGCCGAAAAGGAATATTCGGGTACGATTTTTTTCATAAGGTCCTTCGTTTACTTGTAAATTACTTGGGCGGGTAGGAAAACGCCCCCGCCCGCCCATTGTTTCATTTTATTGTCGGAAATTATTCTTGCGTTTCCGTTTCTTCCGCAGTTTCTTCTGCAGGCACTTCTACGGGTTCTTCTTCGATAACTTCTTCCGTTACTTCTTCCGCCGCTTCTTCAACGGAAATTTCTTCCGTTTCTTCCGCAACGGGTTCTTCTACAACTTCCTCCGTTGCTTCTTCCGCAGGTTCTTCAACGGGAGCAACAGGAGCAACCTTTACTTCTTCTTTCTTTTGGTATGCTTTCTTTTCTTTTTTGGAAGTTTTCTTCGCGCCGACGTAAGCGTCCTTTACGGGTTTCTTATCCGCCGCCTTTTTAAAGGGAACGTACAGGACAGGTACGTAAACAAGGCCTACCAAAACCGCCGCCGCTACTGCGATCAACGCAACCAAAGCAAACCATCTAACGTTGGCCGTTGCAACCGCACCCAAGATCACAAGCGCCGCGCCGCTTACTACGCCGAGAGGTAAAATTTCCTTCGTCGCCAAAGCGGAATCCATCAAATCTTCTGCGGACAATTCGCTTGCGCCTTCCGCTTTTTCAGCCGCGTTAATTTTATGGATAGCGATCATCGACGCAACCGCGCTAATCAAGGCCGCTGCCGCAAATACATAGCTTACGGAAACGGTCACGGGGATGCGGGTCAAAATCGCCAAAGCAACCGTCAAAGTCACGCCGGCAAACGTACCGCCTGCCGCAACGATGCCCTTGTTGATACCGAAACGAATCGCCGCGTACACATATACCAACGCTACGAGCACAACGCCTGCGATTACACCGCGGAGGACGTAATTCTTCGCCAAAAATTCTACCGTTTCTTCACTGTTTACAGCTACCGTAACGAACGAACCTGCCAAATCCTCTTTCGCAAGTTCCGCAAATTTCGCTTCCAAAGCGGTTTCTACCGCGGTCAAATCTACGTCGTCAGCGAAAACGTAAACGATTTCGCTTTCATCGCCGGACATTTCACCCTTCATTTGATAGGAAACTTTCAAATCGCCGAACACGTCGTCGCAAGCATCTTCGATCGTATCCATTTTGGTTACGTATGCATATTGATTGACCGAAACCGTCAGAGTGTTCGCATCGTCCAAAACTGCGCTCTTGTTAAATACGCCGAACCCTTTCAGACCGAACACAATACCGAGCGCGATTGCCGCTACTACCACGAGGACGTATGCGCAAATCGCAACCAAACGCGTCGTTTTTACCGTTTTATTCAGGCACTTACTCATCGTCGTCATCCTCCCTTACAAAGCGGAAATATTTATATTTGTTCTTGCTTGCGGAAAGGAGCATTACGTTGATAACTCTCGTCCACAACAAGTTGCAGAACGCGCCCGTTACCACACAGATCAACGCCTGCAAAGCAAAGGTATGCAAGCCTGCGCCGCCGATCAACAACGCTACTGCGCCAAGCGCCAATACCGCGTAAACGTCCACAACGCTCCAAATCGTCTTTCTATAACCGCCCTTGACGGAAGATTCTACCGTCTTGCCGAGCTGGAATTCTTTCTTGATCGCGCCGTATACGTAGAAGTTGATAACGTTCGTCAATACCAAGCCTACCAAGAACGCGAGGATCGAGCCGAGCGTTACTTCGAATACGCCGCCGGAAATGAACGCATAGCACATTGCGGTAACAATCAAATAGCTAACCGTCGAATATGCGGAAGATACGCCGAAACCGCCCATCTTCACGATCGACGCAACGATCAAAGCGACCACGATCACTGCAAGCGCAATGTAAAGCAACGTCAACGTATTTTCGCCGTATACTGCCGAATAGGAACGTACCTGGCTGTTGGATACCGAGTTGAATTCGATATCAAAGCTACCGTTTTCCAAAACGGAGTTGAGCAAAATTACCATCGTTTCCACGTAGCCTATTTCCGTTTCCATCGCGATGGGATATCTAACGACGTTTTTCGTCGTGATATGCTCGTCCGCGTTGATTTCCATGATGGTTTCGTCGCCAAGCAAAATATTCAACGTTTCGGACGTAGTGTCGGAGCTATCCGCCGTCGTTGCACCGCCTTCCTTGTACGTCTTGATCATTTCTTTACCGACGTCGGTAAACTTGATCTGAATATACGAAACTTCGTATTTGGTGTAAACGGAGAATTCTTTGATGATCTCGTCCACTTCGTATTCCAAACGCTCGTCCACCAAAGCGTCGCCTTTCTTGATTTCAAGCGCGCCCGTTTCCGCGAACAAACCGAACGTGGTGTACGCGTTTTGGAAAGCCGTTTGCTGTTCCGTCTTTTCGGACGAAGGAATCTGAATGCAAAGCGCGTAATCGTCTACCACCGAAATACGGTAATCGGAATAACCCTTTGCCGCATAGCGCGCCGTGATTTCCGCCGTTACCTTTTTAAAGTTTTCTTCAAAATCTTTGCTGACGGTACCGTCTTCCGTGATGATGCCGTAATCCGCATCCTTGTTCAGATACAGACCTTTGTGGTTCTGGTAAGAAGCCTTGTCTTCTTCTTTTTCCAGGTTCTTATATTCGGTTTCGGAAATAACGCCGGTAGGATAGTAATACGCATAGTAGCCCCCGTCGAGATCCGCACCGAGGTCATATTGTTTTACGACGGGATTCCAAATCTTCACCGTTCCGGGAATAGCGAAGGAAGGAACTACCGTAATCGCGCACAATACGACGATGACGATGGTGAGCAAAACCATCAATACGATCGATTTCTTTTTGCCCATGTGATTTAAAGCCTCCTGTTGTGTTTCGGATATTTTTCTTCCGAGTACAATGATACTCTATTATTATACCTTATTTTAAATGTCCTCGTCAAGCCATAATTGCGAGGATAAACGATTTTTTTGCCGATTTCTCAAAAAATATCGGTGAAAACCGTCCATGTTTTTCTTATTTTAACAGTTTTTTCTCCGCCAAAATATGCATTGCGCATTCGATGCGTTTTTTCATCATGCCGCAGGTCACCTCGTACGGGTCGTTGATGTCGCCGTTGTAATGGTAATTGTTGGCGTTGCACCCGCCCGAACAAATGAATTTTGCAAAACAGTCGCCGCATTTTTTACGGGTAAACAGGCAAGAATTTTTAAATTCTTCACGGATGTCCGTCCGCACGATCCCCTCCGTCACGCTGCCCATGCGGAATTTGCTATCCCCCACGAACTGATGACAGGGATACAAATCGCCGTTGGGCGCAACCGAGAAATATTCATTCCCCGCGCCGCAAGCGGAAACGCGCTTGGAAAGACAAGGACCGCCCTCCAAATCGACGTTGAAATGGAAGAAATTAAACCCTTTCCCCTCCGCATATCTCTGCAAATAGGCGTCGCAAAGGTTTTCGTATTCCTTTTCGATCGCGGGCAAATGCTCGTCCGTGATCTGCAAATCCTCGATCTCCGTCACGACGGGTTCCATCGATATGGAATCCACCCCTTGATCGGCAATAAACAGCACGTCCTTTGCAAAATCGAGGTTTTTCGCCGTGAAAGTACCGCGCACGTAGTAGCTCTTATCCCCGCGCAAGGAAATGAATTTCTTGATTTTATCGATGATTAAGTCGAACGTGCCCTTGCCGTTGATCGATTTACGAATGGCGTCGTGTACTTCTTTTCTACCGTCCAGCGAAAGGACGACGTTTTCCATTTCTTCGTTGAAAAATTCGATCACGCTATCGTTTAACAGCAACGCGTTGGTCGTGGTCGTGAACAGGAATTTCTTGCCCGCTTTCGCGCCCGCCTCTTTCGCGTAATACACCGTTTGTTTCAATACGTCGAAATTCATCAAGGGTTCGCCGCCGAAAAAGTCCATTTCCAGCACTTTTCGGTTGCCGCTGTTTGCGATCAGGAAATCCACCGCCGCCTTTGCGGTTTCGAAACTCATCGATTCGCGCTTCGAATGGTACGCGCCCTCATCCGCAAAACAGTACCGACAACGGAAGTTGCAATCGTGGCAAATATGGATACAAAGCGCCTTCACCTCGTTGCTTTTCATGGGATAGGATTTGACTTCTTCCTTAAAAAGCAAGCCCTGCTCCTTCAGCCCCTCCACGTCCGCAAGAATTTCTTTTATCTGCTCGTCCGTGACGTAGGTAATGTCGATCTCCGCGCCTTCTTCTTTGGCTTTGAGATAATCGGCGGTGGGTTTGTCGCATTCGTGCAAACTGCCGCTGCCCACGTCGTATATGTAATTTTTGTCTTTGTAGTTAAATACGTGTATCATACCGTAATTTTTCCCTTAGACTGCGTCACAATAATTCGTCGTATTTTTGCAAGCAAAATTTAACCGATTGGGACGGAGCCTCCCTTAAAAGCTTAATAACGGCAAAAAAGGGCGCGTATAAACACACGCGCGCCTTTTTACGCCGTCTTTGTGTTCTGTTGTTCATCACTTGACAACAAGCATAGCTTGTTGCCTTACCGAAAAAATTATTTGCGTTCGATCTTTTCTTCGCGCGTGATTCTTTCGCAGGACTGGTTGCCTACCGTGCAGCTCGTTTTGCAAGCGGACTGGCAGGTGCTTCTGCATTCGCCACAACCGGTAACTTTCTTGTCAGCGGGTTTCGCAATCGTTTTAATCATAACATCCTCCCGATCTATTTGGATTTTGATGTTTCCATTATAATACACTTTTTCCAAAATTGCAAGCGGTTTATTCTATTTTTTTGCAGTTTTCCCCTTGGGGAAGTGTATTTTTTGTCATTTTCGCAAATTTACTGCCAAACTCCCGCTGATCGCGCCCGCCAAAAAGGTGATTGCAAGCTCGATGAAAATCAACCAAGTCAAAGAAAAATCCCCGCCCAGCGCGGAAAAGGCAAGATAGGAAAACGCTGAAAACAACAAGCCCGTAGCTCCCCCTCTCAGCCAACCTTTTTCCCCGCGTACACAAGCGAATACGCCGATGATGACGGACAGCACTTTCAATACTTGATTGACCGTATAAATCGTCCCCGAAGAAAGGGGCGCGGCGCGCAACACGACGGCGAATATCACCGCCGACAGCAAAGAAACCGCCAAAGCGACCAACGCCGCTTTTATAACCGTAAAAAATCCGTTTCCGTATACCCTTTCGTTTCCCATAAAAAACACCTCCGCATTATTCTATGCGAAGGCGTTTGCTTTTCAGAACTATTCAATTTAAACAGAATTATTCTTCCGTCTTTTCTTCGGAAACTTCTTCCGCAACCGTTTCTTCTACGGGTGCAACCGTTTCTTCCGCGAAGGGTTCTTCAGCGGGCGCTTCCTCTACGGGAGTTTCTTCTACGGGCGCAACTTCTTCCTGCTTTGCTACCGCATCCGTCTGATATACCGCTTGCTTGTCGAATTTGATATACGATTTACCGCTTGCCTCCGTGCCCGTTTCCAAAACGAAGGTGTTGTCTTCGGGGCAAACTTCTACAACGACGCCGCAGATGCCGCCGATCGTCTTAACCTTATTGCCGGGCTGAATTGCATTGAGCATATTCATCGTTTCTTCCTGTCTTTTCTTTTGGCTACGTCTGTTCAATACCATAAATACAACGATGATCGCAACCAAAATACCCATCATCAAATACGTTCCCCAGGGGCTGCCTGCATTCTCCGTACTTTCCGTCAACAAATTATACCACATATTGTTCTCCTTGACTTGCGCCGTCGGCGCGTTTTTTTATTTTCGTTGTTACTATGATACCTTTTTTTTCCGCTTTTGGCAAGTGATTTTCAAAGCTTTTCAGGATATTTTTTACATTTCACGGATTTTTCACCCGTTCATCGCGGAAAAAAACGGCGATATTTGTCGCCGTTTCCACCATTCAACGCGTACATGGTAGCTTATTTTCTATTTTTACGCTCCGCAAGGACGGTAATCAATACGTATACCGCCACCAACAGCGCCACCGCGCCGACAAGTACCAAATACATCACCCATTTCTCCACGTCATGCCCAAAAAAGGAGAGATTGCAATCGGCTACCGCGCTGAGGGCTTCCACCGCCTCCGCAGGCAAACCGTCCTCCAACATTGCGTCGAAAACGCCCGTCAAGGCATGGTTGCGAAGAAGGGACGTCCCGTGCGTACCCGGCAAAAATACCAAAACGTTTTGCAGCCAAGCCGAAAAGGAGGATATGGGCATATACGCGCCGCAAATAAATCCGTACCCCGCGCTGACGATCGTACCCACCGCCGACATCGCCCCCTGCGAATGCAAGGGATAACAAATCAAAGAGGAAAGCGCCGTACCGAACAACACCAAAATCACTACGTCCAAAACCAGTAACAACACGTCGACAAAGGACAAATACCATCCGATCACAGAAAGATACAACAGCCCCATCACGATCGCAACGAAACTAATGATCAAACCGTTGATAACGGTTGCTACGTAATATCCAAAAGCAATAGAAGACGCCTTTACGGGTGCGATGGATAAATCCCCTCTTGCGCCCGTCACTCTGTCCTGCACCATAAACAAGTTCGCGCAAAAGGGCACGGTGACCGTACTGACCGCAAGCAAAGACGACAGTAATAAACCGCCGACAAGCCCTTGAATCAGCGAATCGTCTACGGGAATCCCCTGAGGCAACGCGCCGCGGAAACTGTCCTCGTATATGTTATAAAGGAAGGTCGCGTACAGCACCAACAATATGATGGGCGTGATCAGTGAAGTAAAAAAAGTTCCCTTGTCTTTAAAGAACATCGAAACGTTGCGTTTTATCAATACTCCGCACGCTTTCATCTCGTACCTGCTATGCTCTTTCATACGTTTTCACCTCCCAACTTCTTTCCCGTTGCCGCAAGAAATACGTCGTCCATTTTTCCTTTTACAATCTCATAATCGACAAACACTTCGGGATATTTTAAAATCAATTCGGTCGCCTCTTTGGTATCGCCGACCGACACGCGGAATCCATCCGCCGCCGTTTCGTAAGGTTTTCCCAACCGTTTCACCGTTTCCTCGTCCGTATAAAGGGAAATGTAATCGCCCGTAAATTGATTTTTCAATTCCAAAGGCGTACCTTCTGCGGCAATTTTCCCCGCGTCAAGGATCACGACGTAATCCGCATCCGCCGCCTCCTCCATATAATGCGTCGTGAGGAAAACGGTCATATTCTCCGTTTTACGCAAATTTTCAATAATTCCCCAAACGGTTCTTCTCGTTTGCGGATCTAATCCCGTCGTCGGTTCGTCCAAGATCAAAATGGAGGGTTTGTGCAAAAGCGCACGCGCTACGTCCACCCGACGTCTTTGTCCGCCCGACAATTTTCCGATCGGTCGGTTTAAAATATCGGAAAGCTCGAAAATCTCCGTCAACTCGTTCATTCGCCGTTCAAACGCATCTCCGTAAATGCCGTACAACGCCGCACGCGTCTTTAAATTTTGATACACAGACAAGGGTTTGTCTAAAACGGAATTTTGAAAAACTACCCCCAACGCACGCTTGATTTCGTTAGGATTTTCATCCAAATTTTTTCCGTTAATCTCGACCATGCCCCCATCTTTTTTCAATTGACCGCACATAATCGAGATCGTCGTACTCTTCCCTGCGCCATTCAAACCAAGAAAGGCAAACAGCTCCCCTTTCTTTACGCGGAAAGACAAGTCCTGCACGGCTTTGACTTCGCCATAGCTCTTATACAAATGATCGATTTTTATTATATTTTCCATACGCGCCCCTTTTACGCCGACAGCGTTTTAAAAATTTTCGTACCCTTTTGATACAGCCAAACCGACACAGCCGCCGTCGCAACCACAAACAGCGATAAGCAAATTGCCGCATATCCCCACGAGGGTAAATATTTACCAAAGAGGAAATACCCACCCAAAGGCAATAGGGATATTCCCCAACCGCCAAACATCGCAATCACCACCGATAAGCTTTGCTTGATGGCAGCCGTTTCATTCGTCCAATGTAGGTTGGGAAATTTGAGGTTGACGGCAAGATCGATTACGGCAAACATCGCTGAGGATATGAGCGCCGTTGCCACTACAAGCAAAATTTCCCACCATACGACTTCCACGATCAACGCCATCGCCGCACCGCAAATCGCCGCAGGCAACGCCGTCATGAAAATATGCAAATACAGCTTTGCTTGCAAGATATCCCATTCCTTTACTGGCAATGAACGGATCAAGCCGATATTTTCCCCTTCCAAGGAAATCGAACAAGCCGCCAACGTGTTGGAGGACGCCATAAAGCATACGATAAGCGAAATCAACAAAACCATGCGATTAGACAGCTCCGTCATCATCTCCAGCGTTTCTTTTGAAATACCGAACAAGTCCCCGTATATCGCCATCATAACACCCATTATCACCATAATAAAGGTACCCATGGACGCATTTAACATATAAATCGGGCTTTTGACAAAGCGCCAAAGCTCCCGCTTGAATAACGCTGTTTTGGGAGAAGAAACCTTTTGTTCTCTTCCCTTATATTCTACGCGACGCTCCCCTTTTTTCATGGTTGCCGTGCGCAAATACGTCACGGAAATAACCGCGTAAACCGCCGCAAATAAACCACCGAATATCAGCAAAAACAACAGCAAGGCAAGCATGTTCCCCGTCGCCGCATGACCTACTTGCGAAAAAGGGTACAGCACCGTTTTCATGGTAGAGGCTACGTTGTCGCCGTTGGCAATCACGTAAGTCAAATATTGCTGCATTTTCGAATACACAATGAAATATCCCACCATGAATGCAACAAAGCCGATGATGGTGATTAAATTTTTAAAAGGCAACTTCGCCGTCACCCAAGCCAACAAAAAACCGAGTGCACAACACAATGCCAATGCCCCAAACGGCATTACAAATAAAATTAAAACGCCGTTTAATAAAGACAAAGCCGATACACCAGCGACCAAATAATATTGTATGAGCGCAGGCACAAATACCAAGCTTTCAAACAAGAAAGTGAATAAATACAAACCGATCATTCGGGTAAACAAGATTGTCCAAGCGGGTATAGGCATGGATAACAGCAAATCGTTGTCTTTTGCCTCATACAGCTTTGTCTTTGCCATAAAAATGCCGCCAATGACTCCGAAGCAGGTTGCAATCAATGCCATAAAGGAAAAATACACCCAAGCAAGCCCTGCCGAAACCAACGGCTTACACAGCATTTCGGACATCATCCAAAACATAGCGCCCACCGCGCCAAAGGCATACACCATCAACACGGCAAATCCAATCAAGGCACCGTTCGAACGCCGTTTCCCGTTTTTTCCTTGCAGAAAAAAGGCCAGCGTTTCAAGCAGCTGTTTTTTCATCAAAACTTTCAACATTGCCGCACCCCGTTATACCAACTCCAAAAAAACGTTTTCCAAGCTCAAATCCCCTTTCACTTCGTCCATGGTGCCTTCCTTTATCAATTTTCCGTCCTTGATGATGGCAATTTTATCACAGAGCTTTTCCGCCACCTCCAACACGTGCGTAGAAAAGAAAATTGCACCGCCATTGTCACAAAGCTCGCGCATCAACACCTTTAACGTATGCGCCGCTTTGGGGTCTAATCCTACAAACGGTTCGTCCATAATCATCAGCTTCGGTTGGTGCAGCAACGCCGCGATCACCGCCAGTTTTTGTTTCATACCGTGCGAATAGGTGGAAATAGGCTGTGCCAGCGCCAACGTCAATTCAAAGGCGTCGCTATACTTTTTAATGCGCTGTTCCCGCGGTTCCTTCTCTACCTTAAAG
>JAFUIT010000114.1 GCA_017468345.1 Clostridia bacterium | reverse complement strand
TGATGACGGGGATAGGACAACAGCGAACGGCTGTCCGTCAGCATTCCCACGAACGCGCCGATGTGGCCCGTCGCCGTCAAATCCTGCAAATGCTTTTCCATGCCCACTTTGTTGTCCAAGAACCACCATGCGGGGCCGTACTGCACTTTCCCCTTCGCCTCGCTGCTTTGGAAACAGCCGATCAGGGTCATAATTTCGGTATTCATCTTCGGATTGAGGTTAAATACGATCGTTTTCGGCAACGAATTTTCACTGTTCAAACGGTCGAACAAACGGGACATATTTTTGATGCTGTTTTCATCCGAAATGCTGTCGTAGCCCGTATCCAAGCCCAACTTTTCCAACATGACTGCGTTGTTGTTACGCATCGCCCCGATATGCAGTTCGGTCGCGATGCCGTATTTTGCATACAGCTTGAACAGGAAATAGGTAAGATATCCCTTGAACGTTTCCGTTTCCGCCTCGGTAGGAATTTCCCCCGAAATCGCCTTTTTAAACACCGCGTCCGCCGCCGATTTTTCCGTTACGGGGTATACTTTTTCAAGCGCGATATCGCTTGCCGTCGTGCCCACTTCGATAAACGCCTGCAAACGGGTTTCGATCGCTTTTTCCAAAGCGTCGATGTCCTTGACTTCGCCCGTCAAAGCCTCCAGCTGTTCAATAAAGCCTTTATACCCCTTCGCGTCCGCGTTCATAATTTTGTCCGCACGGAATGCGGGAATAACCTTGAACTTGTACCCCTTTGCCGCAATCGCGGGGAAGGTGGACAAATCGTCGAAAATTTCATTCGTCGTGAACAAGTGGCTTACGTGGGACTGCTCAATCAGCTTTTGCGGCGTGATCTTGTTCAGCTCGATATAATCGTTACACCACGTCCAAATCAATTCCGCATTTTGTTCGTTGATTTCGATTTCGCAGTTGAAAAATTCTTTCAACTCCACCTGCGACCAGTGGTAAAGCGGATTGCCGAACGCCGTACCGAGCGTTTTGCAATAGGCAAGGAATTTTTCCTTGTGGCTCTTATCCCCCGTGATATACGCCTCGTCCACGCCGAAATTACGCATTAAACGCCATTTATAATGGTCGCCCGCCAGCCAAATTTCATACACGTCGTGGAAAGTCTCGTTCGCCAAAATTTGCTTTTCGGGCAAATGGCAGTGATAGTCGAAGATAGGCATATCTTTCGCATAATTGAAATACAGCTTTTCCGCCGTCTTGTTGGTGAGAAGAAAATTGTCTTTAATATAACTCATAACGTCACTCCTGTTTTATAGAACGCGATCTCGCGCACGTCCTCGCTTTTACATTTATATTCGCCGCTTACCGCCTTGCAAAGCAGGGCAAACAACCCTTCTTCGTCCATACCGTAAGCGTTGAAGTCGATCCAACCGTTTTTATGCGCCGCCAACCGATCGTTGGTGGAAATTTTCATCGTCGGCACGAATGTGGAAAAAGGCGTTCCTCTGCCCGTCGTAAACAATACGATCTGCGCGCCGCTTGCAGCGAGCGCCGTCGCCGCGATCAAGTCGTTACCGGGCGCATTCAACGCGTACACGCCCCCTCCGTTTCCCTCGGGGTTCAACAATTCGCCGTATGCAAGCACGTCCACGATCTCGCTCGTACCCGCCTTTTCGATACAGCCGAGCGATTTTTCCTCCAAAGTCGTGATCCCGCCCTTTTTATTGCCGGGACTGGGATTTTCGTATACGGGGAACCCTTGGTCGGTGTAATACGCCTTAAAGTCCTCGATCATCTTTTTGTATTTCTCGAACACTTGTACATTTTTACACTTGTTCATCAAAAGCTGTTCCGCGCCGAACATTTCGGGGACTTCCGTCAGGATCGCCGAGCCGCCCGCGCCCACCGTTTTATCGGAAATTTTACCCACCAACGGGTTTGCGGTCAAGCCCGAATATCCGTCGCTGCCGCCGCACTTCAAACCGATGCAAAGCTCGGAAAAATCCACCGTTTCACGTTGAAAGTTTTTCGCTTTTTCCGCAAAACCTTTGAGAATTTCCATACCGTGCGCATGCTCGTCCTCTACGTCTTGGCAGTTGAAATATGCGATATTGTTTCTGCCGTAAGGCGCAAGATATTCCTTGATGCCGTCCAAGCCGTTGTTTTCACAGCCCAAACCGACGAACAAGACAAAACTCGCGTTGGGATTGAGCGCGATCGCGCACAGCAATTTTTTAATGTTGTCGTTGTCCGCGCCAAGCTGGGAACACCCAAATTGATGGGTCAGGGCAAAAATGCCTTCGATACTTCCTTGCACCAGCTTTTGCGCCTCGTTGGCAAGCCGAATGCACACGTTGTTAACGCACCCGACGGTGGGAATGATATAAATTTCATTTCGTATCCCCGCACGGCCTTTTTCCCTTTTAAAGCCCTGAAAAGTAAGCTTTGTTTTGGGCGGAACGTTGGCGTTAAACTCGTACCTGTACGCCACGTTTTCGTCTAAATGTGATTTTACGTTATGGGTATGCACCCATTCGCCTTCGGCGATCGTTTGCGTGGCTTTTCCGATGATCTCGCCGTATTTGACGACGTATTCCCCTTCGGCGATCGCACGCAAAGCAAACTTATGCCCTGCGGGGATTTTATCATTCCCGTCCAAGCATACGCCTACGTTGTCCTTTTCGTTGATGATAACGGTTTTCATACTATAACTCCTTCTCCCAAGCGGTAAAACCTTTTCCTCGTACTTCCACGGAATCGTTAATGATAACGAATGCCGACTCGTCCACCGAATGCACGATTTGACGAAGCTGCGTCAACTGACGGTTTTTAACGCAGGTAAGCAAGACGTCGCGGTTTTCGTGCCGATACATACCTTCGCCGTTCAGCATCGTAACGCCGCGCGGACTTTTTTCGATGAGCGCCTGCGCTACTTCCTTACCCTTATTGCAAATGATGATACAAAGCTTGGATTTTTCAAACCCGACCAAAATCAGCTCGCTGAGCTTTGCACTGACAAACACAACGATGAGCGCGTACAAAATATTGTCCGCCGTTTTTAAGACGATTGCGCCCGTCGCGACGATAATCGCATCGCAAATCCCCACTCAAACGGGAATATTCAGTATTTTTACCCACTTGGAAACCACTCGCCCCAACAGCTCCGTACCGCCGCTACTGAACTCGAAACGAATAAACAGTCCGATCCCGATCCCTTGGCACACACCGCCGTAAAGCGACGCGAGCAACGGCTCGGACGTCATCGCCTGCAAAAACGCGAGGATATCGGTGCATAAGCCTAAAACGACGACCGTCAGCAAGCACCGCAAAATGAATTTCCAGTCCGTATATTTCAAGCCGAGTAAGAAAATCGGGATATTGATGGCAATCGTAATCAAGCCGATGGGAATATTTTCATTAAGCAGGTGTAGCAGCGTAGAAAGCCCCGTTACTCCCCCGGCAACGATTCCGCAAGGCTCCAAAAAGAGGACGATACTCAATGCGTAAAATAAGCACCCTACCGCCATTCCCAAATAGCCTTTGATTTCTTCTACTATCTTTTGTTTTTCCATAACGTTAAATCAAGTTCTTCCCGAGCTTAATGTTTTCTACGCCGTTTTCTACTGCGTCCGCAAACCCTTCGTATGCGGTCAAATCTTCACCCCAAACGTCAGACTTTGCCATAAACCCGCGAATGGAATTTTTCCCTGCGAAATAATCGAGATAGGGCTGGTCGTCCTGCAAAGTAATTTTACGCGTAGGCAACTGCGCCTCATACCCTGCGTCCGTCTTTTCGATCAACGAATACAACGCCATCAAATAAGTAAACCCTACCGTCATATTGTGTGCGATTTTACCGTATTTTTTATAATAATCGGCAAAGCTCGGCAATACGCGCGCGCGCCATTTGGAAATACTGTTCAAAGAAATGCTGGTCAACAAATGGTTCAAATACGGGTTACGGAAACGTTCTTTCACGCTTTCCGCAAAAGCGGTCGTTGCCGCTACGTCGTCGGACACAAAAGGAATGATTTCTTCTTTTAACGTTCTATCGACAAACGCCGACAGTTTTTCATCCGCCATACAATCGTACACCGTTACCGCGCCAAGCATCAATGCCGTCGGCACAAGGTTGGTGTGACTGCCGTTTAAAACGCGTACCTTTCTCTTTTTGTAATACCCGATATCGTTCGTCAAAACGACCTCGATATTGTGTACGCCTTCCTGGATATAATCGGCAATATTCCCCTTCTTTTCTACCGCCCAAAGGCCAAACGGTTCGCCCACCGACATCAATTCGTCTTTTTCCCCGACGAGTTCTTCCAAGTGCGTTTTCGTTTCCACGTCGCGGGGATATCCCGATACGATACGGTCAACGAGCGTATTGCAGTAAAAGTTTTTCGTATCGTTCCATTTCTTAAACGCTTCGGGCAAATCCCAAAGCTCAATATACCGATCCACGCACTTTTTCAACTCGTCCGCGTTGTTGTCGATCAATTCCACGGGCAATAAATATACGCCGTCAAGCCCTGCGCTATATCTTTCGTAAAGGAATTTCGTCAACTTTGCGGGATAGGTAATACCGTCAAAACCGTCGATGGAATCCGCGCCGTTATAACAAATCCCCGCCTCCGTCGTGTTGGAAACGATGATTTTTAAATCGGGGTCTTTCGCCAAAGCGTAATAGCTGTCTGCATCCGCAAACGGGTCGATGACCTGCGCGAGCGAATCGATCGCATACACGTTTTCCACAGCCTCGCCCTTTTCCACGCCGCGCAAGACGATATGATACTTATTGTTTTGCTTTTCAAAGCGTTCCAGCGTCCCGAACGTGATGGGTTTTACGATATTCACCTCGTACCTGCCCAGCCCGTTTTTGTTTAAATCGTCAAAATACGCGTCCACAAAAGTACGCAAGAAATTTCCTTCGCCATATTGTAAAATTTTCACCATAGTTTTACTCCTGCTAAAAATTATTCTATATACAATTATAGCATAGTTTTACTTGACTTTCAATATAAAAAGTGATAATATTTCTATAAATTACATATATATTTTAAGGATTGTTTATGGCTTTTATTGAATTTGAAAAATCGGTGCGCAAAAACGACTGGTCGATGCAGGATTTGCATTCGCACCCCCATTACGAGGTATATTTTTTAACGAAGGGCAGCCGTTCGTTTTTTCTTTCCGACGCTTTATATAAAGTGACCGCGCCCATCGTGATCGTCATTCCGCCCCACGTCATGCACAAAACGGAAGGCGGGCCGTTTGAACGATATAACGTCAACGTTTCGTCCGATTATTTGGACCCTTTCCAAAAGGAAACGTTGGAAAAAGGCGTTTTGCGTTTTTTACAGCCGACCGCGACGGAAACGGAAACTCTCACCTCCATTTTAGAGGAGGCGGAGGGCTTGAACAAGCGAGAAAAATACGTCGAATATCAACAAAAAGCTTTGTTCGGGTATGCGGTTTTGTCCTTAAATCGCATACAAAACGCAACTTTACGGCCGACCGCCGCCACGCAAAGCCGCATTCCGCCGCTCATGTTGAAGGTCATCGAACATTTCAATGTGCATTTTGCGGAAAAGCAAACGCTAAACGATTTGTCAAACCGTTTTTTCGTGTCCAAAGCCGCTTTGATTTATAATTTTAAAAAATACGCGAACTGTTCCCCCATTGATTTTTTATTGAACGTGCGATTGACGAAAGCAAAGGAAATGCTGGTCAATAGCAGAAAAAGCGTCGGGGAAATATCCGAGCTGTGCGGCTTTTCTTCCGCAAATTATTTTGGGTTGATCTTTAAGCAAAAAGAAGGAATTTCCCCCTTACAATACCGCAAGAACCAACGCTCGAAATCCTAAACGAACACCCACCGAAATCGGTGGGTGTTTTTACGCTTAAAGCGCCGAAATGGCTTTATTTAATCTGGCAAGCGTTTTTTCCTTGCCCAAAATTTGCATGATCGTCCAAAGATCGGGAGTGTTGGAAAGCCCCGTCGTTGCGATACGCAACATTTCCGCTACGTCCGAAACGTTGCCGGGGAACGCCGTGGGATCCGCCTTATAAGCTTTCATGTCGGTTGCAAAACCGTTTGCCGCCGCCACTGCTTTCACCTTATCAAACCAAGCCGAACAGTCGTCCGCGTAATCGTATGCCGCCGCAAAACCGGAAAGCACCGTCTTTACCGTCGCCGCGTCAAAGCGGTATGCACATTCAAACGAGTCGTCGAAGAAATACGCGATCATCTCCATCGCCTGCTTTGCAGTCGTGAAATCCTTTCTGCGTTTTTTGCCGCCGATACCCATGCAAAGGGTGAGGATTTTGAGAAGATACTCTTTGTCCGCAAAGTACCCCTTTTGCACGTCCGTGCCGAACTCGTCCGCCCAAGTTTTAAGGAAATCGTACATTTCTTCCGCGGAAAGCTTGGCAAGCTCGTTTTTGCTGATGTCGCTGAGCTTGTTCAAATCAAACAGCGCGCCGCTTTTGCCCATCTTGCCGATGGAGAATTTGAAATCTTCCAAAGCCCCGTCGGGGTTCTTTAAGTACCATTCTTCAAAGTTGGAGTTGAGTAGCGTGAGCATATATACTTTTACCGCACGCGCATAGTAGCCTTCCTGACGGTAAAATTCCAACGACAGTTCGGGATCTTTTCTCTTGGACAGTTTTCTTCTCGTGTCGCCGTCAATTTTTTGCAACGAACAGTTATGTCCGTACTTGGGTCTACGGAAACCGAGCAAGTCGAAAAGCTCGATATGGATAGGCAGGGAAGCCAACCATTCTTCCCCGCGAATCACGAGGGTCGTGCGCATGAAATGATCGTCGATCGCGTGCGCAAAATGGTAGGTGGGAATGCCGTCCGATTTCAAAATAACGACGTCTTGGTCGTTTTCGGTGACCGTGATATCCCCTTTGATTTCATCGCGGAAGGTCAGTTTGTTTTCCGCACTGCCCTGCGAACGCAAACGGATAACGTAAGGTTTGCGCGCTTTGAGGTTTTCGTAAATTTGCTCCTCGGTCAAATTGCGGCACGCCGCATATTCGCCGTAATAACCCGTGATTTTCTTTTCAGCGGTCTGCTTTTCACGAAGCGCGGACAATTCGTCCTCCGTACAAAAACAGGGATACGCCAAACCGCGTTTGATCAATTCCTTCGCGTAAGCATGATACAGTTCCGCACGCTCGCGCTGATAATAGGGCGCGTAAGCGTTTTCCGCCCCCTCGATCTCCGCGCCTTCGTCAAAGCGGATATCGAAATAACGAAGCGCGTTTTTCACCGCGTCTACCGCGCCGTCCACTTTACGTTTCAAGTCGGTATCTTCGATACGCAAATACATCAAACCGCCGCTTTGATGGGCGATGCGTTCGTTGGCGATCGCCACGAACAGGTTGCCCAAGTGAATAAAGCCCGTGGGGCTGGGCGCCAAACGAGTTACCTGCGCCCCTTTCGGCAGATCGCGTTCGGGATATTTTTCCTCGTAATAATCCAAAGGTTTCACGTTTTCATCGGGGATAAGCGCTTCCGCAAGCTTGTTCCAATCCATATCTATTTCCTCTTTTTCATTTTTCCTGTTTATTTTATCATTTGATAACTATGTTGTCAAGCGAAAAAGTCCGTATTCTTATAATCAATCTCGTATAAGCCGTTTTCAATGCCGTGAACGATTTCTACGATTTTATCGCAAAGGGGCGTTTTCACCCCGACGCGCGCACCCTCACGGCAAACCACGCCGTCTATAAAATCGATTTCGCACTTCTTTCCGTTTTGCACGTCTTTCAGCATACCGGAAACGAGTTTTTTATGCTTTTTCATCGCAATCGGCAATACCAGGTACGCGATGAAACGCTTAAACGGCGTCCTTCCGCCTAACATTTTTTCCATGTCGTGCCCCTGCATGGGCGCAAGCGTTACACCGCTTGCTTTGGCAACGTCCATACATTCCCGCAAGATCCCGAGCGCAAGCTTACGGGTATTTTTGCGTTTCGCGACCTCACCAAAGGTCAATCCCGTCACGACCGACAAACCCGAAAACGCCGCGTTGATCGCAAGCTTTGACCAGCGCGCGCCCAACAAATTGTCCGATTTTTTCACAAAGTTTTCGTTGCCCGACGCCTTGCCTGCATAGGAAAGAATATCCGCAATCAAATCGGTTTTCTCGCCGTCGTTTTGGTAGCCGCCGAATTCGATACTCATCGCCTGCATTTTCGAGGTCAGCGCCATTTTACCGCCGCCGATAAAGGTCGCGCCGTAAGAAGTTGCCGCACCGTAGGTGCGCTTTTCCCCCACGATCGCCGCAACGCTTAATTCGGGCAAACCGTTCTGGGTGGTGCATACCGCGCCGTCCTCTTTGAGGTAAGGCAACAGCGCCGTCAGCGTTTCCGCGTTGTAACGCTGTTTCGTCATCAAGAAAATTACGTCGTACCGTCCCTGCATTTCCGAGGGCAAAATGGCGTTTACTTTCTCATTCAACTCCACGCCGTCCGCCTCACAAACGACGGTCGCGCCCTGTTCGCGCATTCCTTTGACGTGCGCTTCGTTGCGCGTAATCAAATCCACGTTATCCAAGCCGCCCTTTTTCAGCATCACGCCGAGTACCGTACCCATCGCGCCTGCGCCGTAAATGGCTATCCTTGCCTCTTTCGCCGTCATTTTTTAATCGCCTCCGCAACCGCGTCCACCGATTGCATGACGGTTTTGCCGTCCAACTTCACGGTGATATCCGCATATTTTTCATATAAAGGAATCCGTTCTTCATACAAATCCCTTAAGGTAAAGCCGTCTTTTAAGGCAACGCCGCGCGCTTTCAAATCACCCAAGCGGCGCTCGATCGTTTCATAGGAAAGCTGCAGATAAACGACTTTGCCCATCTCTTTCAATTTTTGCATGGCATAATCGCGGTAAATGACGCTGCCGCCCGTTGCAATCACGCAACGATCGGCGCAAAGTTCCGAATTGACCTTTGCCTCAATATCCAAAAACGCCTCCCTGCCGATTTCCGCAATGATTTCAGACAAACGTTTCCCCTCGCGAGCCACGATCACGCTGTCGCTGTCCACATAGCCGTACCCGATTTTTTCGGACAGCTCTGTCCCGATGGTCGTCTTGCCGCAACCGGGCATGCCGATCAAAATAATATTGCCTTTTTTCATAGTTCACTCCTTACTTATTCGTCAATACCGCCGAATACTCTTTTCAAACTCCCCAAAATGTCCGCGTCCGCAGGCGCCCACTCGCTTTCCTGCAACTGTGCAGGCGGGATCCAAGCATAGCTTTCATGCTCTTTTAAGACAAACGCCGACTGCATCGTGCATTCGTACACCGAAAGAGTAATGATAAAATCGGGATATTCGAAAGTGTGGCAAGCGTACAAACCGCCGACCGTAACGTCCAAATCCAACTCCTCTTTCAATTCGCGCTTGACTGCGTCTTCACCGCGTTCCCCTTCCTCGATTTTACCGCCGGGAAACTCGTATTTATGCGCGACGTAAGGATAAGGGGAGTCCCCGCGCTTCGTCGCAAAAATTTTACCGTTTTGAAACAGCAACGCCGCCGCTACTTTTACGTGTTTTTTCATTTCAACGCATACCTGCCTATGTCAATCCTCTCTATCGCCGTTGCCGTACACTTCGCAAAAACGCGCCGCGAACGAGGGTTCTTCCCCGCCTGCGTACAAGTGTCCCGTATCCCCGAAACCGCAACAGCGGAAGGTCGCGATCCCCTTTCGTCTTTCTTCGGTATACAAAGTAGTCAACGAAGTGGGCAAAGCCGCAAAATGATGGGTCAAAACTACAGGCGAAATGTTGCAAAGGTGGGAAAGCAAAATCATCTCCAACCCGAAATGGCAGAAGAACGCCAACGTTTTCGTGTTGCCTTCCTCCGTACGGTACAAATTGTCCTCCCGAACGTAACCGTGTTCGGCAAGCAATTTATCCAAAGCGTCCGTTACCTTTCTATACGCCGTTTCCATATTCGCGTCGCGGTAAAAGTCCTGCGTCAGCCACGATTTATGATCGTACATCTTTTCTTCCGTCGTCCAAAATTGCGGCAACATATCCCATAAAATATAACGCTGTGTACCGTCGGGCCATACCAGGGGCGTGCCGAATTCTTGCAGCCAATCATAAACGACCACTTCGTTTTCTTTGCCCAACGCCTTCGCCGTATAGGCGCAAGTATCCTTCGCCCTACCAAGCGGCGAACAATAAATACAGTCAATTTTTTCTTTGCTCAATTTTTGCGCAAGCAATTTCGCCTCGCGGTGTCCCTTTTCCGTCAACGTGTCGTGTTCATAATCGGGATCGCCGTGGCGAACGATCAATATTCTCATTCCGCATCCTCCTCCATGAAAGAAACAAGAATGGAATTTTGCACGTATAAATATTCATCCTTGATCTTCAAATTGCCGTCGATAAGTTCCAAATATTTCACCGTCTTTTTCAATGCGTTAGGAAAATCCTCCGCAATCGGGTTTCCAAACGTTTCTTCGTACCCTTTCAAGCACAAACCTTGCGCCGTGCGCAAGGCAAGCATGACGTATTCGAACTTCGCGTCCTTTTCCTCCACCTGTTCGCTGGTGACCGCAGGATAAAAACCCGAAATGATACACTTCATATATTCGTCCAAATCAAACGTGTTTGTAAAACGTTTTCCCATCATAAACGAACTTGCCGAAACGCCCACGCCGATATATTCGCCGCGTTTCCAGTAATTCATATTGTGTCGGCTTTCATAGCCGGGCTGGGCGAAGTTGGACACTTCGTAACGCTTATACCCCTTTTCTTCCAGCAGTTTTCTGCCGAACTCGTACATATCCGCGACCTCGTCCCCGTCGGGCAATTCGCCGTTGAGATAATCGGTGTAGATCGGCGTGCCGTCTTCCACCGTCAACGCGTACATGGATATGTGCTTTGAACCGCAAGCACACGCCAGCTCGATGGTTTTCGCGATATCTTCTTTCGTTTGATTTTTCAAACCCAACATGACGTCGGTGCTGAAATTTTGCCCTTCTAAAAGCTTTGTCGCATACACGTAATCACGCGCGTTGTGAATCCTGCCAAGGTCGGCAAGCTGTTCGTCGATCGCCGTTTGCAACCCGATAGAAAAACGGTTGATCCCTGCCTGCAAGTAGGTTTTCACCTTCGCCTCCCCGATCGTACCGGGGTTGAGCTCCAACGTGATTTCCGCGTCCTTTTTTAAGCGGAAACAAGCGCGAATTTGATTCATCGCGCCCAAAATCAGCTTCGGAGGAATATACGAAGGCGTACCGCCGCCGAAATAAACGGTGTCGAATTCGTAATTCTTCAATTCTTCCCCGCGCATCTTCAATTCCTTATACAAACACGCCATATATGCCTCGGCATAATCGATTTTGTCGGGATAGGACGTGAAATCGCAGTAGGAACACTTATGTCTGCAAAAGGGAACGTGAATATAAATACCTGCCATTTTTTACTTTTCCTCTATGTCATAATTTACGAACGAAAACCGTTCAAACGTTAAAATCGCCTTGATACAAATATCGGGTCAAATCGACGGTGAAAGTTTCGTCCACTTCCACCCCTTCTTCGCGTAAAAGTTGCGCCTGCACCTCCTCGCCGCCAAACGCAAACGCTGGCGCGAGCCTGCCGAAACGGTTGACAACGCGGTGGCAGGGAATTATCCCCGGCGTCGGATTGACGTGCAACGCAAAACCGACCTGCCTTGCGGCGCGCGGACTACCAAGCGCATACGCCACCTGCCCGTAGGTGACCACTTTCCCTTTCGGCACTTGTTTTACAACTTCGTAAACTTTGTCGAAAAAAGTCATTCAACGCATACCTGCCCTTAGTCTTTGTTTGTCTTGAGTATTTCCATGAACACTTCGCTGGGCACTTCGACCGAGCCCATCTTACGCATACGCTTTTTCCCTTCTTTTTGCTTTTCTAGCAACTTACGCTTACGGGTAATATCGCCGCCGTAACATTTTGCAAGGACGTCTTTGCGCACGGCTTTTACCGTTTCGCGCGCGATGATTTTACCGCCCACCGCCGCTTGCACGGGAATTTCGAACAGCTGACGGGGAATGGCGTCTTTTAAATTTTCACACAGCATTCTGCCCCGTTCGTAAGCTCTGCCCTCAAATACGATGATGGACAAAGCGTCGCAAATTTCACCGTTTAACAAGATATCCAAGCGGACGAGTTTCGAGCGTTGATATCCAGCCAACTCGTAATCGAAACTCGCATACCCTTTCGTGCGCGATTTCAAGCTATCGAAAAAGTCATACACGATCTCGTTCAAGGGCAAAGTATATTCCAACTTCACACGGCGTTCGTCCAAATAGGTCATATTTTTAAAGATACCGCGCTTTTCCTTACAAAGATCCATGACCGAGCCCATATAATCGGGCGGCGTGTACACTTCCGCCTTTACAATGGGTTCTTCCATATACTCGATATCGGACGGATCGGGCAAGTGGGAAGGGTTATCCACGAAAAATTCTTCCCCGTTCGTCTTATGCACGTGATAGCTAACCGACGGCGCGGTCGTGATGATGTCCAAGTTGAATTCTCGCTCGATACGCTCCTGAATGATCTCCATATGCAAAAGCCCCAAAAAGCCGCAACGGAACCCAAAACCGAGCGCAACCGAATTGTCCGGCTCGAAAATCAAGGACGCGTCGTTAAGTTGCAATTTCAAAATCGCGTCTTTCAAATCGTTAAATTTACTGCCGTCCAAAGGATAAATACCGCAGAAAACCACGGGTTGCACTTTTTTATACCCCGGCAACGGTTCGGCGGCAGGGTTAGTCGCAAGAGTAACCGTATCCCCGACCGCAACGTCCTGAATGGACTTGATCGACGCGGCGATATAGCCTACTTCGCCCGCCTGCAACTTTTCCTTGGGCGTGGAGTTGGGTGCAAATGCGCCGACTTCGGTGACGTCGTACACGACGCTGGATAAGAAGGTTTTGATCTTATCCCCTACGCGCACAGAACCGTCCATTACGCGAACAAAGAGAATAACCCCTTTATAGTTGTCATAATAGCTGTCGAAAATCAACGTTTTCAAAGGTTTTTCCGTATCGCCGTCGGGCGCGGGGAAATATTGCGTGATCGCCTCCAACAAATCCTCGATATTCGTCCCTTCTTTTGCGGAAACGCAAGGCACGCCTTCCGCATCCAAACCGATGACGTCCTCAATCTCCTTCTTCACTTCATCCACGCGCGCGCTGGGTAAGTCGATTTTATTGATGACGGGCAAAATTTCCAAATTATTTTCCAACGCAAGATAAACGTTGGCAAGCGTTTGCGCCTCCACGCCCTGCGTTGCGTCCACAACCAAAATCGCCCCTTCGCAAGCCGCCAGCGAACGGCTGACTTCGTAGGTAAAGTCGACGTGCCCCGGCGTATCGATGAGGTTAAATTCATATTCCTGCCCGTCTTTCGCCGTATAATACATACGAACGGGCGTAAGTTTGATGGTAATGCCGCGCTCCTTTTCAATGTCCATGCTGTCGAGCAACTGTTCTTCCATGTCGCGTTGGGATACCTGCCCCGTGCGTTCCATCAAACGGTCGGCAAGAGTGCTTTTCCCATGGTCAATGTGCGCGATAATACAAAAATTTCTTAAAAGCTTATTCGGTTTCGTCATATATTTTCCTTAACAAACGTTATATTTCTTATCTCTGTTCGTTTCCTTTATTCACAAACTCGATAAAGCTGTGAAGCGCATAGGAAACGGACGCGTTTTTGGGCAAAAGCATACCGACCGAACGGGTAGGAAGGGGCGGATCGGTTTTCACCTCGTACAGCTCCTCTATCCCCAAACGGCGCGTTGCATATTCGCGCGGGATCACGCCCACGCCCATGCCCCGAAGGACAAGACGTTTCATCAAATCCCAACTGCCCACTTCGATCGACGGTTGCAATTCAACCCCGTGCGCCTCTAAAAAATTATCCAAAGCGCGCCGTGCAACCGTATTTTTATCCATCATAATAAGGG
Source organism: Clostridia bacterium (assembly GCA_017468345.1). GTDB lineage: Bacteria > Bacillota > Clostridia > Christensenellales > Borkfalkiaceae > Scatosoma. The sequence goes on along the minus strand of JAFUIT010000114.1, from coordinate 4,299 downwards.
GGTACTTTTTCAATTTCGATAAGGACACGGTGCCTTCATTTACCAAATCCTTGTACTTTTCTCCCACGATAAAGATATCGTTTAACCGCATACAGTTTCCGTGCAAGACCAGTTCAGGATCGACCGCGATCGGCAAATTGACAAACGCCACATCACAGCGATTTGCTTTCAATTTCTCGATGGTATCGGGCGTGAAGTCCGCCATCAGTTCGATCTTTACCGCAGGGAATTTTTCATGAAAATCCACGATTTTATCCGCAAGGAAATATTCGAAAATCGTATCGCTCGCGCCGATACGAATCAAACCCGTCGCGGAAGTTTTCATCTCCGCTACACGGTTTTCCGCCTCATTCAACAACGCCAACGCGCGCTCGATTTCAGGGAAAATCATCTTTCCGCCCTGCGCGGAAAGCTCCATGCCCCTATGCGTTCGGTTGAACAAACGAATACCCAGCTGATTTTCCAGCTGTTTGATCGACTGCGACACGGCGGGTTGAGAAATATACAACTCCTCCGCCGCCTTGGTAAGGCTGCCGCATTTCGCTACCGTATAGAAGACTCTATACAATTCTAAATTTACCATAACACACCTACCCTTATCATTTCCCTACGCAAAACTTTTCAAAAATCTCTTGGATAATCGCTTCGGTCGCCGTTTCCCCCGTGATCTCACCCAAAGCGTCCCACGCCTCTTTTACGTCGATGCCGATGAGGTCCAACGGCTGACATTCGCAAGCGGCAACCGCCTTTTGCAAACTATCCAGCGCTCTCTTGAGCGCGTCGAAATGTCTTTCTTCGATCAAAAACGCCGCGTCTTCCGTCCGCGACCCAAAACCCTTTTCGTACATAAGGCGTTTCAGCTTGGCAATCCCTTCCCCCGTCACTGCCGAAGTGTATACGTCCGCGTCCGTTTCCGTTTCATCCCGCGTGATGTCGATTTTATTGATGACTTTGATCAGCGGTTTCCCTTTGACCATTTCCAAAACGCGCGCGTCCTCCTCGTCCACGCCGCCTTCCGCCGACATATCCGCCACGAACACCGCTACGTCCGCCGCGCGAATGATACTTTCCGCACGCTCGATACCGATATTTTCGATAAAGTCCCCGCTTTCACGCACGCCTGCCGTATCGTAGAGGTTGAATTTCCTTCCCTCGATCTCCAAAGTGCCTTCCACCGCGTCGCGCGTTGTGCCCGCCACGTTGGAAACAATGGCTTTTTCATAACCCAAAAGTCGGTTCAAAAGAGAACTTTTTCCCGTATTCGGCTTGCCGCAAATGGCAACCGTGACGCCCGTTTTGATCTTTTTACCGACTGCATAGCTCGCCGTAAGCGCGGAAATATCTCCGCAAAGTTTTTTCAGCTCCACCGACAATTCGGCAACGTGCTGTTCCTCGATATCCTCCTCCGGATAATCCACCGAAACGTCGATACCGGCGAGTAAAGTTTTTAACTCCGATTGAAGATCGCGCACCTTTTCCGTCAGTTTTTCACTGTACAAAAGATACCCGGCCTTGACCTCCGCCTCCGATTCGCCGTTGATCATATCCGCAACCCCTTCCGCCGACGCCAAAGACAGCTTGCCGTTCAAAAAGGCTCGTTTGGTAAATTCCCCTCTGCCTGCCGATCTCGCGCCCAATCGGAACGCCTGTTTCAAAATACCGCGCGCAACGCTTTCGCCGCCGTGGCATTGAAATTCTACAATATCCTCCCCTGTATAGCTGGCGGGGCCTTTAAAATATACGCACAAGCCGTAGTCCTCGAAATTCCCCCCGTTAATGCGACCGGGATACATACGGTAAGGCTCGAAATCTTCCACCTTAATTTTCCCCGAAGGGGTAAACATTTTCGCTGCAAGACAAAGCGGATCTTTACCGCTGATACGAATGATCGCCACCCCTCCTTTCCCGGGCGGCGTTGCGATAGCGGCAATATTTTCTTCCATCATAATTTCCTCTCCTTGCGTCTGCAAAAAATCCGTTTTAGCCTTCGGCGTTTTTAATCTTTGATTATAATCAAAGATTATACGTAGTTATATTATAGCACAGTATTTTTTCGCTGTAAACCGTTTCAAGGCGTTTTTTTGCAAAAAAAGACGGAAAATATAACTGAAACTTATTTTCCGTCCTATTGATTGTATATGCAGTTGTATTTTGAAAAAGGTCGGCGCTTTTTAACTGAACAAATCGTCCGATTTCCCGTTTACGTCCTCAAAGGGTTCGTCGTTGGATTTGTCCGTTTCAAACTCCCCAAACGGATCCTCGGGCTTTTGTGCACCGCTTGCATTTTGCCCGTAAGAATTGTTGGGATTGCCGTAGGGATTGCCATACGGTCCGTACGAATTGCCGTAAGGATTTCCGTAAGGGTTTTGCTGGTTATAATACTGTTGCTGTCTACGCATATACGCCTCGTGACGGGCGCGCATATACGCCTCGTAATCGATCGGCTGACGCTTGCGCAACGCAAAGATGATGATAAATCGGGAAATGGGAATGAACAAAGTCAAAATGCCCAAAGCCATGTAATTTCTCGGCGCGTATTTTTTGCACAACCCCATCATCAATACGACGATAAAAATTTCGGAGAACAGCTGGAAAATGGGTAACAAATATCCGCTGATATCATAGAATTTCGCTACGACCAGCGCAAAGCCCGAAAGCCCCGTCCAGTAGTAATTTCCATACTGCATTTCCATTTGTGGCGCGCCTTGCGTTATCCATAAATACATATTAGACGCAATGGTCAAAACACACAGAGTCGCCGCAATAATTTGCGCAATCATCGCGTACATGCCTGCCCTTTTCATGCGCTGACCGAAGAAATTACAATCCCCTGTTAATTTGCCGAGATACCAAATGTTGGCAAAGGGAACAAAGGCAAGCGCCCTTCGCTTCAACCCTACTTTTTTCGCCATCGCATACAAGCCAAACCCTTGTAAAACAAACATACCGATCCAAAGCGTCATCCCCGCTATCGCGGCGATGATCAACACTTTCAGCTCGTCCTTCGTAAAGAGACTCGCCGTGATCATGGCAATTTGATAAAACGTATATATTTCCATACCAAACCTCACGCGCAATCGCGCACTTATGTTATTTTTTACTTTTCGTAATTTACGTTGAGCAGTAACAATCCCTTTGCGGGCATCGTCTTTCCAAGCAAGCCGCGCTCGCCCGTTTCAAAAGCCCGTTTCAAACTTTCCTCCGTTCTTTTGCCCGACGCAAGATCAAGTAGCTCCCCTGTCATCGTCCGAACCATATTGTACAAAAAACCGTTTCCCGTCACGTAAATTTTGATATCCCGAGAACCGAAACTGTACGCTTCTTCTACTTTCACCTCGTACACGGTACGCACGGTCGTCTTTACAGCCGAGCCGGACGCGCAAAACGCCTTGAAGTCGTGTTCCCCTTCAAATAGTTCGGCAACACGCTGTAAAACTTCCAGAGAAGGCGCGTCGTCTATCCGCACGGCAAACCTTTCTTTTATCGGCATTTCCCGTTTGGATACGTACAGAGAATAGCAGTAAGTCTTGCGTTTCGCGCTTCGATTACTGTCAAAATTTACGCCTGCGCCCCAGCCTTCTACAATTCTCACGTCAGGAGGCAAAAAGCGGTTTAAACAATCGGGCATTTTATCGGGCGGTACCGTCAGGCTGTCGCTGTCAAAATGACATACCTGCCCCGCCGCGTGCACGCCCGCGTCCGTGCGACCGCTACCCGTAACGCGTACGTCAACGCCAAGCGCTTGCATAATCGCATTCTCCAAGGTTTCCTGCACGGATGGCGCATTTTTTTGTCTTTGCCAACCCGCATACGCCGTACCGTCGTATGCAATTTTCATCACGTAACGCACAGCGCACCTCCTCAAATCAATGCCAACGTGTATATTCTAAGTAATATCACTCCGGCAAGCAACGCCGCAATCAGAAACAGAGCCACCGTGTCACGCCAACCGAAGGTAAGTTTTTTATATTTCGTCCTAACTTTGCTGCCCGAATAGCAACGGGCGTCCATCGCGTCGCCAAGCTCATCCGCGCGGCGGAACGCGCTGATCAAAAGCGGAATCAAAATAGGAATGATCGCCTTTACGCGCTTTACCAAACCGCCCGTTTCAAAATCCGCCCCGCGCGCTTTTTGCGCGTTCATGATCCGCCCCGTTTCATCCGTTAAAATGGGGATAAATCGGAGCGCAATCGACATAATCAACGCCAGTTCGTGTACGGGAAAGCGAATGACCTTTAAAGGCGAAAGTAAACTTTCGATACCGTCCGCCAAAGATACGGGCGTAGTCGTCAAAGTAAG
>JAFUIT010000113.1 GCA_017468345.1 Clostridia bacterium | reverse complement strand
GTTCATCAAGGAATTTTTTTCTGGGAACTTTTGATAAATAAAAAAGAAATAAGTGAATGAGTTTTTCGGTTTTTAAGTCGGTAAATCGTTCGAAAAAAAGCGACGACACCAAAACCTAAGCGCCGCAGGCGCGCTCGCAAAAGTCAAGGTGTCATCTTATACTCGTATATGATAAATTATTGCATGTTTATGGGGGGTATCTAATTAAAATAGATTTTGAATTTTAATCAGCAAGCCATTTGTTGAGATTTTCTTTGACAAAAGCATCGTCGTTGAGATGGGGACACGCTTTGTAAATTCTATCGATTTCTTCAAGCTGACCTTCAGACATTTTTTCATCGGGGTTCAGGCACCAAGTGCCCTTAAAAATACCTTGGCGGCGCAATACCTCGTGCAGACCTGCGATACAGCCCTTGAAGCCGTTTGCTGTGTCGAAAAATACCGCGTTTGTGTCGGTAACTTCGTTTGCAAGAGTCATCATTTCGTATGGGATAGAATCCATTTCCCGTACCGCTTTACACTTCTCAAACAGCTCTACCGCTTTCTTCGTCCAAACCGACCAATGCCCAAGCAGACCACCGACAAAACTCTTTTCGTAAGTCTTGCCGTTTACGGTGAACTTATAGCTGGAAATCAGGTCGAGGACGATATTATCATCGTTGCCTGTATAGAGTGTAATTTCATTGGCACGTTTAGAAAGCGCTGCGGCGCGTACGACGTCGAGAGAATAATATCGATTGAACGGTGCGGCTTTGATGGCTACTACATTGTTGATGTCACAAATTCTTTCCCAGTAATTGTAACTGAAAACTCTGCCGCCTACTGCCGTTTGCAGGTAAAAAGCAATTACGGGTATCACGGCTGCAACGGCTTTGGTGCGTTCTACCATCTCGTCTTCGGAAAGGTGGTTGAGTCCGCCGGGAGAAAGAAGCACAGCGTCGTAACCGAGGCTTTTGGCGAGTTCCGCTTCTTGAACGGCTTGTTCTTTCGGTCCGCATGCGCCTGCTACCATAACGATGGTTTCGCCTGTTTTTTCTTCGAATTTTGTTGCTTCTTCCTTGGCGACTTTCAAGACTTTTTCTAGTAAATTATGTTTAGGGTCGCGGATTTCGAACTGCGTGGTATGCACAGCCACGGCAAGACCGCCGACGCCTGCATCGAGGTAATAGCGAACAACCGCACGTTGACGCTTTTCATCGAATTGTCGATTCTCGTCAAGGGCAAGGGGATTGGCGGGGATTACTGTACCTTCGTGAAGCTTTTGAAGGGCTTTTTCGTGTCTAGTCATTAGTAGTTACCTTTCCTTTCTTCAAAGTGGGTGGGCTTATTCAGAGTTCTTCCGCCGTCTAAAATATATTCCGCTTGCCATCTAATCAAAGTTTCAGCGCAAACGTCGGGATAGCCGAAGATTTCCATAGCGCGCGATGCGTCGTTCAGATATGCGGTATCGCCTTCTTTCCCTTCAAAAATAGGTTCCTTGTTTAAGTATTTTCCAAGTTTCTCCGACACTTTTTTTATGGAAACAGTTTCAGGGCCGGTAACGTTCATAATGGTCATAGGCGAAGTGGCGTGCAGTAAACCGCGTATCGCAATTTCATTTGCCGTCCCCTGCCAAATAAAGTTGAATACAGGGGTGGAAAGGGAAATGGGCTCGCCGTCAAGAATTTTCTTTGCACAGTCAAAAAGAACGCCATAACGAAGATCAACCGCGAAATTGAGGCGGTAAATAAACACATTTGTACCGTATTGCTTAGAAGCGTATTCGAAGGCGCGTTCTCTGGCAAGTACGCTCATAGGATATTCGCCATTAGGCGCAACCTTATCGTCTTCCGTACAGCCGCCGCATGCAAGGGGCACCAAAGGATAAATATTTCCCGAAGAGAATACAACGATGTTGGATTTTCTAAATTTATAAGCTACAAAGGCAGGCAAGGTAGAGTTCATTGCCCAAGTTAAGTATTCGCTGCCGCCATCCGTGCCGAATTTTCTTCCAGCCATGAAAATCACGTTTTCCACTTCAGGCAAAGCATTCAAGCTGTCTTGACTTAAAAGATCTGCGCTGATGGTTTCAATTCCATGTTTGTGCAGTAAATCTAATGCAGCTTGGTCGCTAAATCTTGAAACTGCAATAACTTTTTTGTCGATACCTGCTTGTTTGATTGCGTTTTTGGCGAGTATACAAAGGGTGGGGCCCATTTTTCCGCCCGAGCCAAGCACCATAATATCGCCTTTTATTTTCGCGATATCGGCAACAAGTTTATTGGATGGGGTTGTCAACAATGTGTTAAGTTTTTCTTCCGTCCACATAATTTGCCTCCTTTTTAAAAGTTGAGATATTCTTCTTTGGTCATGAGTGGGGTAAAATTGTTTTTGATGCATCGAGATAGGCAAATTCTTTGTCAAATACTCCAAATTCCAAAGCATGTAAATTTCCAGTATAACCGCCCATGGTAGGTTGTATTACGGGGATAAGATGACTGAGGTCACCGATATCCGTCGAGCCGACCATATCCACCCCATGGTG
>JAFUIT010000112.1 GCA_017468345.1 Clostridia bacterium | reverse complement strand
GCCAAAGCCGTCCGTTTCGATCTTGTTCAAAGTCGTAGATTCGCTCAATTCGGTGTAAGGGCTTTCGGGTTCCACTTCACCGCCTTCTTCACCACCTTCTTCACCGCCGGTTTCACCGCCTTCTTCGCCGTTTCCTTCGTCAGTGATGTTGAGGAGTTCCTTCAACTGTGCCTTGTATGCATAATCGTCTTCAATACCGTTAATCAAACCTGCAAGGGTATTTGCGGGCGCGGCATACGTAAAGGTGATACTGTCGGGGTTGTTTACAGCCGAAAGGCCGTATTCGTCTGCCCCTGCACTGCTTGCGCTTGCTTGCGCATTACCGTAAATAACCGCTTTCGTACCTGCCAAAGCGTGCGCGGAGCTACCTGCTCTAACCGAAGCGTTTGCAACCAGCGAAAGACCGTTGTCCGTGATTTCATACAAATATACCGTCACGGTAGCGTCGTTCGTACCTTCGATCATTTCATAACCAACGATCTGAATGTACGTCTTCTCCGCGTTATAGTAACGCATACCGAGCACGTTCTTTCCGTCCGCATCCGACGCTTGCAAAATGCCGCGTTCATACGAACTCAAGAAATCCTTACTGCCGCGATAAATAGGCATACTTACGCCGCCGTATTCCGACGAGTTACAAATAAGAATACCAAGTTCAGTGATCGTCTTTTGATATTGGCTGTTCCATACGGTATATACGCCGTCCCAAGCACTGTAACCTTGCACCGCGCGAACTGCATAGTTGGGTGCATTTTTGCCCGTGAATTGCGTAATAAACCACGTGTTGCCCGATTCGTTCATTTCAAATTCAACAAATTGCACTTCCGCGCCTTCCGCCGTAATACCGTTCGTCGTTACGATCTTATTCAGCGTTGCTTCTTGCGCTAATTTGTCATATTCGGACGTTTCTTCGCCGCCAGTTTCGCCGCCTTCTTCACCGCCAGTTTCGCCGCCTTCTTCGCCGCCAGTTTCGCCGCCAGTTTCGCCACCAGTTTCGCCACCGGTTTCGCCACCGGTTTCACCGCCAGTTTCGCCACCGGTTTCACCGCCAGTTTCGCCACCAGTTTCGCCACCGGTTTCGCCGCCTTCTTCGCCGCCTTCATCGGGGTCTACTGCGGGAGGTTCGGTTACGTCAAGAAGTTCAATGATCGCGTTCTTATAACGATACGTATCCGCTACGCCTTTCATAAGGTTGTACAGGCTGTCTGCGGGCGTTGCATAGGTGAAACTTACGCTGGTCCATTCATCGTCCGCATCTGCAGCGCCTACGTTAATATTACCGTAAATCGCCGCTTTCGTACCCGTCAATGCGTTGTATGCATACGTAGCCGTTGCCGAGCCGCTGTACGTAAGTTTGATCGCGCCGTTTTCATCGATTTCAAAGATATAGCAGGTCAAATCCGCCGAAGTCGACACGTCTGCATTCTGCGCATAACCGATGATCATGATATAATTTTTCGACGCCACGAAGCATTCGTTGCCGGGACCTACGCCCATCGTACCGTCAATTCTGACTCTCCTGGTACCCGCATCCGTCTTCGTGCCTCTGTAAATGTTGATTGAACGCTGATGTTCATACGAGCTGTTGGTGATCAACATACCCGCGTCGTTACCCGTCGTCGCTGTTCCCCATTCGGTGAACTGCGCCGTGGAACGCACTGCAAAGTTGGGCGCGTTGTTGCCCGTGAACTGAACCATGAACCAGGTGTCGCCTGCAAGGTTGTCGAATACCAACGATTCAACGTTCGTTGCCGCGCCGTTCGCGTCTAAGTTGATCTGGCCAAGCGTAGCCACTTCGCTCAATTCGGTATAATTTCCGTCAGGAGTAACGATCGTACCGTCGCCGTCGCCTTCACCTTCACCGCCGCCTTCGTTACCGTCGTCGGGATTTACTGCAGGAGGTTCGCTGATCATCGTCAAAACACGGTTGGGAAGCGCTTCGTACGCTTCGGGTTCGGTCACTTCGCAAAGTTCGATCAACTGCGTCTTATATGCATAAGAATCGCTGATGTTATAAATCAGTTTATCCAACGACGTTGCGGGTTTCGCATACGTGAAGGTTACTTCTTCGGGGTTGTTTTCCTGAGTGGCAACCACAATGTTACCGTACAATCTTGCATACTGTCCGCCTGCCAAACAATGGGTAGCCCACGTCGCCGTACCGGAGGATTTCGTTACAAGAGTCAAAGCGCCAGCTTCGTCTATTGTAAAGAGATATGCGGTGATCGCCGCGTCGTTTGTTCCACTATTTTCTACCGTTTCATAGCCTACGATTTGGATATAGTGTACGTCCTTTTTATATCTATACAAGCCCAGGTTAGCCGCATCGCCAACCGCGCCGCGTTGATATTCCTTCGTGTTATACCCTCTGTAAAGGTACATATCCGTCCAGCTCTTTTCGGAAGTATTGGTAAGCATCATGCCGCCGGGGGTATATTCTGCGCCGTAAGGGTTACCCGCTACGTCTTTCTTAATGGTATAAGAACCGTCCCAGTTGGAGGAAAGGCTTTCTACACGAATACCGTAGTTGGGCGCATTTTGACCTACCCATTCGGTCAAGAACCAAGTGTTGCCGTTCATGCCGCCGAAGGTAATCGCTTCAACGCCCGTAGCAACGCCGTCTTTTGCTTTGATCGCGGAAAGAGTCGCGGTCGCTACGTCGCCCGAAACCAACTTGATTTCCGCAGTTTCAGTCACGGTACCGTCGTCAAACTTACCGTAAACCTGAATATTGATTTCTTCATTTACTTTGTACGCGCCTTGTACAAGGTGCTCAAACGTTGCGCCGTCGTAGCTATATTCTTCATTTCCTTCGATGACGAAATATTCTTCTACGAAATAACGTTCGTCCCAAGTTACGATATCCATATCTTTGGAAAGAACAAGCGGCGTGCGAACGCGGCCTACGGGAAGCAGTTTTTCGATCGCTGCGTCCTTATAAATCGTGCCGTTGAACACGGGCGCGATCTTCAAATCGTATTCGCCGTCGGGATAAACCGTATCGTCCGCAAACGAGAAGCTGGGTTCCGTTACGTCAACGTAATCGTTGTCTTCAATCCATACACGGTATGCCGTTGCGTTTTCAATCGCTTCCCAACTCAAAATTCTTTCCAACGCGTTGTATGTAAGTTCTACTCTCGCTTCGCAGTTATCCACGTTATAGTTGCGAACGGAAAGCTGAGCCGTTGCTTCGCCTCTTTCGTTTGCGATTTTTACGTCAAACGTATAGACGCCTTCTTTTGCAAACGTAAATTCGGTTGCGGTCGCGTCTAATGCGACGTCCGTTTCATCTTCTACGCCTTCCACTTTGCTTACAAAATCATAGGAAAGGAATTGTACCTTATCCACAAGGCTGGACGGCGTGATCAAAACTTGCGTCATCATGACGATTTCCGAATACGTCTTGATTGCGCCTACGCTCGTCGAACCCATGATAGGCGAGCTGATCGCAGGTGCTTGCGGTTGTACTTTGATCGTACAAGTCACGCTGGAAACCTGGTCGCCAAGGACTTGTTCGATCTTAAACGTGTATTCCCCTTCCATCTGGAATTGATATACAAGCGAAGCTTGCTTTTTATCCGTTACTTGCTGTCCGTTTACCGAGTCGTAATAACTTACGTAAAGGAAGTAATCGGCGTCATCGTTCACTACGATGAAATTTCTGAAATAAACTTCGTCGTAGATATCCGCTTCCTCAGGAATGGACACGCCTTCTTTGAAAGCAATGGCAGTATCGACAGTTTCATCGTCAGAACTGTCTTCTTTGCCAAAAAGTTTCCCGATTGCGGTTTCCACTTTGCCCGCGATCTTTTGTAAAGGAGCACAGGAAGCTGCGCTGAACACCGTAAACAGTGAAATCAGCGACATTGCCAAAACCAACAATAACCGTTTGATTTTTTTCATAAATTTTCCATCCTTATATTATTTTATTAACCTTTTAAGCCGCCTACCGACATATTGTTCATCATCAGTTTCTGACCCGAAGTGAACAATGCGAGAGGCACTAAACTGGACAAAACGACTGCTCCAAAGAACATTGCCGTGCTGTTTTCCAAGAACGTGGACGCGGAATCGAAATTGAAGATACCCAGCGCCAAGTTCGGATATTGCGGCAAATAGATCTGTGAAGTCGAATAGTTGTTCCACTGTCCCATGACGTTGTTGATATACAACGCGAGGATACAGGGAAGCGCCTGCGGCAAAATAACGCTGAACAGCGTTCTCAATCTCGACGCGCCGTCGATAAATGCCGCTTCGCTGTATTCTTTGCTGATCCCTTTAAAATATCCGTAGAAAATCAACGCCGTCATGTCAAAACCCGAAAAACAGGTGATGATATACATGGGGTTGTTGATAAATCCCAAGAAACGCATAAACTTGTACCCTGCCGCGCCTGCGCCGATGATGGGAATGGTGATACGGAATATGATCAAAAAATAGAAGAATTTTTTAAAGGGGAAATTATAACGCGCCAAAGGATAGGCAACCATTGCGCTTGCCAAAATGTTCAAAAATTGTCCGCCAAACGCCAGCCAAAAGGAATTCCATGCCATATCCCAAAAATCGTAAGGACCGATCTTAAATGATCGAAAGATCGCTCCATAATAGGTCAGTTTCCAACTTTCGGGCATTTTGAACATACCCCCTTCGGTGGTAAATTCCTGCACCGTTTTCAACGAGTTTGTAAAACAGAAAAACAACGGATACAAACAAAGGAACGAAAACACAATAAAGAGTATGAAATAACAGATGAAGATGACTGTTCTGCCAGTATCTTGTTTGATTTTATTCTTCGCCATCATATCACCTCAATATTCCACAGGCGGGATTGCCTTTTCCAGTACCATTTTACCGAACAGTACGACGGGGATCGTGACGACGGTAAATACCATACCGATTGCCGCGGGATACCCGTAAAAGGCGTTCATCGTCGATGCCGAGCCTGCCAACTGCCATTGTAAGTAATACAGATAGAACCCGACCGTTCCCGTTTCATATGCGCCTCGCGTGTATAGGAACACACTCCCCTCCACGGTGAACATAACGGCAAAGTTGGAGATCATACAAACCACTACCGTTTGCCATACGAGAGGTACGGCGATACGGAAAAATTCGGAAAAGAATCCAAGCCCTTCCAATTTGCCCACTTCGAATAATTGATCGGGAATACGCGCATACGCGCCCGTAATAATCATGTTAAACCCGATCAAATGCGGTATTACGTTCAACAATACGATCGTTGTATAAGCCGTTTCCGAAGAACCGAGCAAGCCGTTCCATTGTACGTCCAAGGACGTCTCCCAACCAAAGATATCCGCCAACGCCAAAATAGGCCCGTCTACCGATACGAGATATTTCATGATGCTCACCCACACAATACCCGTTAATACGGTGGGGATCATGAAAATCACGCGGAACACGTAATGTCCGGGAATTTTCTTAAACAGAATGTACGAGGAAAACATACCCGGAATAACGCAAGCGACGTACAGCAAAAACCAAAGGAGCAGCGTACGCATGACCATGTCCGTCAAGTTCCAACCGTACATATCTACGTCGCGGAACCCCTCGAACACGGTTTTGAAGTTATCCCAAGTAAAGTTACCCTGCGCGTCCTGGAAAGCCAACACAAACGAGCTGGCGTTGATATATACCCAAAACAGGATAAAGAACAGGAACGGGAGCGCAAGCATTCCGTAACAAAACAGGAATGCTTTGCGGTCCTCGAAATTATATTTTCTTTTGTCTATTAGATTTTTGATGTTCATAATACGTATTTGCTACCGTCATGCTTACCTGCGCGCGCCATATATGTAGCCCAGTTTTTCGTTACGTCTTGTTTGATTTGAGAGAATGCAGTTCCTGCAAGCGCAGCATAATTTCTACTCGAAACGTTTTCCGTCGCGCCAACGTCTTCCGCTATTTCATTTGCCATGTATGCCGTGAAGGAAGGCATCAGGAAAAGGTTCGTGCCCTGACGCAAACTGCCGGGGCGCTGCGAAGTGATACAGTAATATTTCGCCTTGCTTACAACGTTTACAGCGCCTTTGGAGAATTCGTTTGCAAACCCGTCCGCCGAAGCCTTTTCATACGACGTCATCATACCGTACTTGGTGTAAACGTTCGCCGCGTCTTGAGATGCCAACATACGAAGGAACAATTTTGCGATGTCCGCTTTTTCAGTGCCTTTCGTAATATAAGCGCCCGGCGTGATGCTGCCGCCGTAACCGATGCAACGCGCTTCTACAACTCTTGCAACCTGTTCGGGCGTCAAGGTAATAGAGAATTGCGCTTCGGTCATCGACTTGATTTCCGCTTCCGTCTTGTTTTCGTCAACGAGTTTAACCATGTAGCTCAAAATGTCGTCGCATTTTGCTCGGTCCGTACCCGTGCCGTCCAACTTAAGGTTGACGCCAAGCTTGGAAATTACAGGCGTATTGACAAATCTGATATCGTTGAGATATTGCGCATAGTTCGCGCGAACTTCGTTGTAGAAGAATTCACCGTCCGTCATGAACGCTGCTCTGCCCTGCATGATCTGACCGTGTGCAAGGGTATGCTTTTGCGATACCGAACCTCTTACCGAATAAGCGGTGTCGTACTGCTGAATGTATACTTCCAATACGTCCTGAATGTGTTCGTTTTCCGTATAGATCTTGTAGCCGTTTTCCAACGTCGCAAGATCTTTCAAAACGCCGTCCATCGTGAAGAACTCGTGATAAGCGTCCACGCCCATCAACTGTGCGAGATGCAGATACAGCGAGTTGATGGAATAGGTCGAGTTTTCGCCGCCCCACGTCGTTGCGGACACGCCCGTGCCTGCCGTGCCGTCTTGGCCGTTTGCACCGTTATAAATCGCGTTGTACGCTTCAAACAGTTCGTCCGTCGTACGAGGCGTTTCGTTAATGCCGTATTTTGCCAATACTTTGGTATTTACAACGAGGCCGCGTACCGAGGAGCTGTACGAATAGGACCAGTAACTGCCCTTGCTGTCCGTGATGCTCCATTCTTCCGAATCGTTTGCAAGTTCCGCAAGCGTAGCCGAACCTTCCGACCCGTCGAAGTTGATGGGTTTGCTCGCATACAAATCATCGAGATTTTCAACGCAAACGCCGTATTCTTCATCCAAAACGTCGTCAACGTAAACCATGCTGGTAAGGTGAATATCCACGCCCGTTACCGTGCCCATACGCATTTCCGCAAGCGCCGTTCTACCCTCGTAATCGGATCTGCCGTCCAAAATGTTTACTTCGTAGCCTTCGTCCTTGTAGAGTTTATTGAAAGCTTCGCCTACTTCCTGTAACCAACCGATACCGTAACCTTTCGACAACGGCATGATGTTGATTACTTTATCACTGTCGATAACGCCTTGCGTTGTTCCGCCTCCGAAACAGCCGCCTAACCCTCCGCTAACGGAACCGAGAGTAAGCAAACTGAGAGAAAGTGCTAATACCTTTTTTGCTTTCATAAAAAAATCCTCCGTGATTTTTATTTTTTCTTTTTTATATTACAATTTATAAAATTGTCAATGAAGTAACGTTTGTCGTTTCCGCAACGACCGCCTCTTTACAAAACCGTCTTTGCAGGTTTACGCCTTTTCAATCCACCCAAACCAACCGGGCGTGATCAGTTTTTTACCCAATACCCGCACGGGCAACGCGTCCTCGCACCAATCGCCGCAGTCCGATTTTACCATCATTTTATACGGCAGACGGATAAATCCTACTTCCGATTTTTTCAAGGTCACGATAAGATGCGTACAAGTTTCGTCGGAAAGGCTTTCCACCTTCCATTTCGCCAATTCTTCATCGATTTTCTCATCGAAATACGATTGATGCGTCATACAGTCCACGTACAACCGAACACGGCCGTCGGGATACAGCATTACCTGCGCTTGCGGTAAAAACAGTTCGTATTCGTTCGATAAAAAGAATTTGGTTTGGCTTTCGGCAAACAACTCGATCTTGATCTCGTCTTCCGTCGTCGCCACACGGAATTTGTCGCCGTTCGAAAGGTTTTCCCACTTCGCGTTTTCCAAATCCCCTTCGCCCGCCGCGTAATGTTTGGTCGAATCGTCCTCGCCTACGTAATAACCGATGGGGCAAACGCCTTGCTTAATACGCTTTTCCACAACGGGGAATTCGTTTGCGAGCAATTCATCTAACTGACGCATTTTTTCGCGCAGTTTTGCGGGGTGGAATTTGAACCCTTCCGCTTCCGAATGGTAGCCCAAACGGTTGTCCGCCTCGCAAAGTTCGATCATCTTTTTACAATTCTCTTTTTCTTCCCAAACAATGGCTTGCAGTTCGGCAAAATTTGCTTTCGCCTCGCCCCTGCCATAGCCCAAATCATTGCGGAGTTCATAAAAACGCATTACGTTTCTGCCGCTTCTGAACAATATGCGCAAAGCGTTTGCAACAAGCAGCTGTTCGTGCTTTTCGCCGCGTTTTGCCACCGAAGTGGACGCAAGCGCTACACAGCCCTTTTGCCAATTTTCGTTAAGCGCGTCCAACAATGCGACCGCCTCTCGAACGGTATGCCCGTTGAAAAGACATTCCCCGATTCGATCTCCGTCCGTTTTGTCGATCAACTGCCACGAACGGGGCAACGAAAAGTTTTTGGGCAGTAACGCAAGTTCCCACACGATCCCGTCGTGCATAGGCCCGTAATACCCGAACATGGTATTGACGGGATACTGCGTATAGCCTGCTTCAAAATATTCCCATGCGGAAACGACCGCCTCTGCGTCCTCGCCGTTCCAGTACAGCCCTGCAAGATAACGCAAAAATTCCCGTTTGTCCGCGAAACGTTTTCCAAAGGAAAGCAATTCCACCGCCTTACTCATCAAGCAGGGATAATTGCCGAAATACCAGCTTTCCATGATCCCCTGCACGCCCAACTCGTCGGCGCGGATCAATTTATCGTAAACGATACCGGGGACGGGAATATACGGGACGCTTGCGCATTCGTGCGAACAGCATATCTGCATTTTCGCATACATCCGTTTCCCATATTCGCGGGCTACCTGCGCCGTATGTTCAAACATATGCGAAGGTCCGACGTACGACAGCCAGTAATCCAACGCAATACGCTTCTTACCCAACTGCATCGCCCTGCCGTTGTCCTCGAAATTTTGTAACAGCGCAACGTTGTTCGGCGCGTGCGCTACGTAATATCCGATCTCGTCGTCGTTCCACTCGCGATGGCCGTACGTCCAACTGATATACTCTGCCTGCGGTTTGACTTCCTTGATCGCCTTCCGCATCATCGTTACGGTATGCGCAAGTATTTCCTCTCGTTTCTTGTCCTTGCAGTGCGGACAGTTATTCGACCACACCCCTTCCGAGTTCGCCCACATATTGGAACAGGAAGTGACCCGTTCGCCCTGTGTGATACTCATCAATCCGCCGAGTTTCGGCACGGCGCGAAAGAGTTTCCCAACCGCTTCCGTGCAATACCCGCGCGCGAAATCGGTATACGTGCAAAACGAGATCAAATCCCCCAAACGGTTTCCGTGCGTTTGCGGATATTTTTTTACGATATCGGGATATTTCGAAGTGATCGCGCCCTCCGTCAAAGACATCGGCTCCATCGCGAAAATAAACACTTCTATCCCGTAGCGTTCGCATTTATCCACTACCCCTTTCAGCTTTTCGATCCGCGCGTCCGCGCCTTTCCCAAATTCGGGTATGTACGACGTTTTCACCAAATCGGCAAAGGAAGAATAAATCCAAATGCCGTTGATCCCGTCGTGCATCAAACGGTTTAAATAGGCGTCGGGGTAATAATCGATATCGTCCGACAGCTCGTCGCCGTTTTTCGGCGGACGGTTGGTGGGGCTGAAAAAGCAACGGGTAATGCGGCGTTTTATCCGCGGCTTACAGTGCGTTTGCCCAAGCTGTAAATAGCCGCCGCCCACGCATAAAGTATCTTGCAACCATATCAAAGCGCGGCGTATCCCTTCCTTTTCACTGGCGCGGATTTCACAAAATACGGACGTACTGAAACAGTCGAACTCCTCTTTCTCAAATCCGTCCACTCTTTTCAATCTGACTGGATATTTAAATCCCGACAAACCGTTTTCGCGGAGGAAATTGTCAAAATCGGAAAAAGAAGTCGCCAACGCCACGTTGTTGCAAAATTCCCCTTCGTCAAGATACATTTCCTGCGGCGAAAACTCGTTTTTGCTTTTCGGAGTTTCCCGACGGTGTACGACGGATATTTTGAACGTATGCAAATCAACCTGAAAGGTCTTTTCAGGTTGATTTTGGAAAAATTCGTCTATCACGTTCGTTCTAATCATTCTGCCCCCCAAGCTGTCGAGAATGCATTGCCGAAATCTGCCCTTTACATCCAGTCGTCTTCGATCATATTATCCGCGTTGGAATACGATTCGGTCAACACGTCGTAAGCGGAAAGAGAAACGATTTCGATTTCTAAATTTTCATATTTTTTCATTTTTCTTTCCTCCTTAAGCATTAAATGGAACAATAAACGCGCCCTTGCCGGTATACAACGTCAAGGTGTATACGCCGTCTGTCAGTTCGATTTCCGAAGGCATACCGTTTGCATATACCATCACGTGCGAGAACCCTTCGAAGGTTAAGGTCACCCTGGTAGGCGAGCTCACGGAAGGATCGGTTGCGTTCATGACGTAATACCCGTAACGGTTGGTTTCTTCATCGTACAACTCGGTAACGAGCGCATGGCTATTCGTATTGCTGACGCTGCTCAATTTCTTAAATGCGTAACCGTTGGTCAATTTACCGATCGCGGTTGTATCCGCACCGCTGACCGCCGTGCCCGCATAATAATTTAAGCCTTGATAGGTAAAGTTGCTAAGCGCCGTTGCCGTGAGTGCCATTTCCTCGTGGATACCCTGCATCCAAGTATACATACTGTTGGCGTTCCCTTCGCGGTCCACGAACGTAGATTCGGTATCCGCAGTCGCGCTGTCGGGACGGGGATAATAGGTGTAATATGCGTGCGTTTTAACGCCCATCGCCATACCAAAGTTGGTCTGCCAATACATATCGGTTTGCGTCAACGCTCTCCCGCTGTTATACGATTGATATACGTGTCCGAATTGCATACCCTTTTGCGTTGCAAAGTCGGATACGATTTGCATATTGAGGAAATAATTTTCCAACAACGCGTCTCCGGACAAAGGATAGCTGTCGTATTGAATATATTTGCAATACTGCCCCACCTTTTCATAGTAGAGTTCCAAATATTCCTCATAAGCCGCTTGCATTTGCGCATTGGTAACCGCCAAAGCCGCAAGTTTTGCAAGATCGGCGCCTGTTTCCGTAGTCGTATCGTATTCCGCAAACTTATCGTTCATCGTTTGGTTGTATCTTTCCAACGCACGGTAATCTTTCGACATCGGGTTGAGGTTGATATTGCAGAACGCACCGGGCGCAACCGTTTGCACGGCTTTGTATATTTCCCCGATCGCGTCGAATTGATAATAATACGGTTCGTCTACCAACGATACGCCGTAGAATGCGGAATGATTTGCAACGCCCGACAGTACTTTCGCTACATATTTGTTCAATTCCTCTTGCGAAGCAAAGGTAGTCACGCCGTCCGCCGAACCGTCCGTTACGATCAACGAAGTTTCACTGCTCGACAAACTGTGCAATTTCGTCACGTAAAGGAAACACTTCTTTCCTTTCGCCGCGGCATAGTCCATGACCTCTTTGATCTGACTGCGTTCAAAGTACGCTTCGCTCATACCGCCGTAAGGAATCGTCCAGTCGATAAACAATACGTTAAACCCTGCGTCAAAGTACTTGTTCGTGTTGGTTTCGTTTTGTAAAGTATCGACCCAAACGGTGATTTCTTCCCCTTCGGCGTTCGTACTCTTGTACCAGTTGTCGCAAGTACCGCTGTACGCCCAGTAATCAAAGCCGCTGCCCGTCTGCTCGTAGATAGGCGCGTTGCTGTAAGTAAAGCTTGTAACCGTCCCCACGCCGTCCGAATACGTCGCCGTGTATTTGGTCAAACTTTCCCTGCCGTAATATACGTAAACGGGAACGTTTCCTAAACTTGCCAATCTATCTGCAAGGGTGATATTGATCGAAAGCGTATCGCCGTTGACCGTTGCGGAATATTTTCTCGCATAATTTACAGGCAATCCGTCTAACGTATGCGCCGTAGAAAGAACCAGCGTATTGCTCTCGTCCGCACGCAAGGACAAAACGACCGTGCTGTCGATATAGGAAAGCAATACCGAGTTAGAGCTGTTATCCCCTGCTTTATACGCTTCTACCGCAACTTCGTAGACCGAACGGGAGTTGTTCGCTTCGTGATATCCCGTCGTATAGGTCGCCGTCGAACCGTCCGCATAGGTAAGCGTGATAAACGCTCTTGCGGAGTATTCTCTATAATAGTTCGCATATTTGACGTTCGTCAAAGTAATATACGCGTGATAGTTGCCGTCTTCGCCGACTGCTTTATTCGCAAGAGAAGCCGTCTTTATGTTTTCCGAAGAAAGAGTAAATTCCCCGCTTAAAAGATCGGTGGGAACGACCGCCCCCGTCCATACCGCTTTATCGCCGAGGAGGTCGAACGCGGTTTTATTTACGACCGCTTCGAACCGCAAACCGCCGTATTGCGTATCCGTGTAGGATACGCGGACGCTTGCGCCTTCCGCCATGAACATATCGAGCGCAACTTCCACAAAAGTCATCTCGCTTTCGATACGGAACGCTTCGCCCGCTTTATAAAGCTTTCCGTCCTCTTTGCAGTACCAACCTACAAAATTCGCAAGGTCGGACTTAGGCAATTCGTATGCGTCTTTCGCCGTCAGGATCACGTTTCCGTCCATGTCCGTCAAAGTCATCACGGGCTTGGTTTCCTCCGCGATGATGTCCGTCAACGCCGTCTTATAAACGTAACCGTCATCCAAGCCTGCCAACAATTCCTCTAAGCTGTTTGCGGGCGTTTGATAGGAGAAGGAAACGCTCGTATTCGCATCGTCGTCGGTAGTAGCGGAAAGATTGATATTGCCGTAAATAACCGCCTTTCTGCCTTCCAAAACGTTTGCCGCCGCCGTAGCTTCCACCGCACCGCTGTACACCAACGAAACAGTGCTGTTTGCCACTTCGAAAACGTACGCCGTCAAAAGGGCGGAACTGTTGTTATCCAAAGGCGAATAGCCTATGATTTGTATGTATTCCTTTCCTGCGGTTTGGTTATAGAAACCCAACCCCTTGCCGCTGGCCGCTTGCAGTGTTCCGCGATACCAGTTTTGGCTACGGTTCGTGTTCGTCCCTCTGAAACAGAACAAACCGTTCCAGTTGTTGTATTCGGTCGATTGCGCCAACAACATACCTGCATTCCAGCTATTCTTGCCGTTATAAGTACTCTGCGCGTTGGTATTTTCATCCCACGTAGCAAAGCCCTGTGTTGCGCGAACGGCGAAGTTGGGCGCGTTTTTGCCCGTGAACTGGGTCATAAACCATACGTCGTTTTCATAATCCGCATCAAATTCGATATATTCAACGCCGTTTGCCACGCCGCCCGTCGCTTGGATCTGTGCAAGCGTTGCCGAGGAGTCTAATTTAGCCGTTTGGTACGTGGTATCCGCTTCACCGAGCGAAAGTGCGGAAATCAAATCGTCTTTATATGCGTAATTGTCTTTTACGTTCTTTAACAAGCCCTCCAAGCTGTCCGCAGGCTCTACGTACGAGAATGTAACGCTGTCCGGTCCCTCCTGCTCTGCCGTAACGCCGATGTTACCGTAAATCACTGCTTTCGTACCCGTCAATGCGTTGTACGAATAGTATGCGTACAACG
>JAFUIT010000111.1 GCA_017468345.1 Clostridia bacterium | reverse complement strand
GGCGGCAACGAATTGACGGAAGGAGTAGCCAACGTAAAACTCATGGCGGACGGAGCAAGCGAAGCGGTGGCGTTTGAAAATATGGCTACATATTTTCAAGGTAAATAAGGAGGAAAAATATGGTAAAATATGTAAATGCGGAAGCTTTGGAAGAATTGATCGCAAGTTCGGATAAGACGGTGATTTGTGATTTTTGGGCAAGCTGGTGCGGGCCTTGCAGAATGCTCGCCCCCGTATTTGAAGAAGTTTCGGATAAATACGAAGAAAAAGCAACGTTTGTCAAGATCGACATCGACGAAGAAGACAGCGAAGCGGCGGCGATCAAATACGGAATCACCTCTATCCCTAACGTGATTGCGTTTAAGGGGGGCAAACCCGTAGACAACAGTTTGGGCTTCGTACCGCAAGCGGTGTTGGAAAGCTTTGTGGAAAGAAATTTATAAGATAAAAAAAGAGCCGAGCGGCTCTTTTTTTTATTTCAACGCGTACACGGTAGGCTTATTTCATCAAAAAGAAACCCGACGGAAAATCCCGTCAGGTTATTTTTAATATTAAAGTTTATGTTTATCTTTTAAAAAACAGCCGTATTCGATCAGTGTTTGTTGATCGGTTTTCGACAACTGACGAAATTCTTTTAACAGCGTTCGTTCTTCCGCGGAAAGGGTTTCGTTGCAGGCGTAGTCAGGTAATACCGTTACGTTATCCAAATCGTCGGAGCGTCCCAATAAGTAATCTAAACTGCATTGAAAATAATCAGCCATCGCGATCAACAACTGTAAAGGAGGTTGGTTGATTTCGTTTTCGTAATTCGAGTAAACTTGCCTGCTGATTTTTAATTTTTCCGCTATTTGCGCTTGCGTTTTTCCCGCTTCTTCTCTTAAATTGCGTAACCTTATCATAGTATTCCTCCCACACTTTTATTATAGCAAGGAATTATTGCAAAATACTTGACTTGCAAGAAATAATGGATTATAATAAGAATAATGCAAGAATTTCTTGCAAAAAAACAAAAAAAGAAAGGAGAAGTGGAATGGCGAAAGGGAAGTTTTTAAAAATTATTTTGACTGTTTTGATGGCAATAGCAGTTGCCTTATTTTGTTTTGCTTGTAAAGATGAGGAGGGTGATTCGGCGAAAAATACTGTGGATACGACGAAATATGAAAATTTTTACGGCAGTTACAAAATCGAATACATTTTTCCTTACGGCGGAGAGATTATTATATCTTTGGAAGAAGACGGAAGGTATGAGATATATGAAATGTACATTCAGACGGATGGATCTTACCGTCAAATAACGGAGAAGGGGACGTATACAAAGTCGGTAGGATACCAAAGCGGAGACGTAGTCGTAGCGTGGTATTTCGTTTTTGACGCACAAAGCAGTAGCGGTATCCAGAACGGTGAATATTTCACCCTGACCATGGGCTATTATACGGAGAATTTATGGAAAGACCGCATTTTCTTTTATGGAGAAAAGAACGGCGGTCAGCCCACGTTACATATGACCGCAGGGGAAAATGTTTATAAGTTGGATCTTGTTATTCCCACCTATTCGCTGACCTATATGGCAGGCGAAGGTGGTAGCGTCACGGGTACGAAGGAACAGACCGTGGAGAAGGGGAAGGACGGAACTTCCGTTACCGCCGTTGCCGATTATGGGTATCGGTTTGTGAAATGGAGCGACGGCGTTACGACGGAGACAAGGCAGGATAAAAACGTGCAGGCTACCGTATACGTAACGGCGGAATTCGAACTGATTTTACCCGTTTATACCGTTCGGTATACCTGCTCGGAAGGGGGCGGATTTGTTGTAAACGTTTATGAGGACGGTTCGGATCTTTACGTGGAAACCAACTCTATCCCCATCGTGCAGGAATTGATCGAAGGCTTGGACGGGGCGGAAGTTTCGGTTTATCCCGACGATGGATACGAGTTTGTCGGTTGGAGCGACGGAGTGACAACTCCAACCAGAAAAGTCACGAACGTGCAGGAGAATAAAGACCTGCAAGCGATATTTAAGCCCGTATATACGTATACCGCTGAAATCGGTATCGGGGGCGGTTTGGGAGAAGTCGTATTGTCTTCCGAAACGGCAGGATACAACAACGATTACACGGTGCAGGCAACGGCTGTTCCCGAAGAAGGCTGGGCGTTCTACGGTTGGTCGGACGGAGTTAAGACGGCAACGCGTACGGATACCTTGACGGAAGACTTTTACGTGGAGGCGATTTTTGGGAAAGTATTCACGCTGATTGCGACGGGCGGAGGCACGGTTTCGTGCGACGGCGTGACGGCGCAGACGGTAGAAGTAGTCATTACCTCCAATCAATATCCGACCCCTGAGGCGGAGGCGATCGCACAAAGCGGGTACGAATTTATAGGTTGGTTTACCGACGAAGAAGGTATGGATCAAGCAAGTTACAGCGAATGGCTTTTCTTGGATTTTTACGATCAGCAAAGAACCTATTATGCTATTTTCGAACAAGTCGAATAATGTATTCGTAAGACTCTATCACAACCGTTTGTTGTGATAGAGCCATGCGTAAAAGAGAAACCCGACGGGGGAGGGCCCGTCGGGTTCTTTTATATAATAAGGGATAGTGTGTGAGCAAATCAATAGTTTTCAGCACGTACCTGGAAATATGCCTGAGGATGCGCGCAGATGGGGCACACTTCGGGCGCTTTCTTGCCAACCACGATGTGGCCGCAGTTCGAGCACTGCCATACAGCGTCGCCGTCTTTCGAGAAGACCAAATCGCCTTTTACGTTTGCAAGCAACTTTCTGTATCTGTCTTCGTGTTCCTTTTCGATCGCCGCAACGCCGTCAAACAATTTCGCGATGTCCTCGAAACCTTCTTCACGCGCAACTTTTGCAAATTCGTAATACATATCCGTCCATTCGTAGTTTTCGCCTTCTGCAGCCGCCAAAAGGTTTTCAGCCGTGGAGGAGATTTCGCCGCCGTTCAACAGCTTGAACCAAATTTTAGCGTGTTCCTGCTCATTTTTCGCGGTTTCTTCAAAGATCGCCGCGATTTGAACGAAACCTTCCTTCTTTGCCTTACTTGCAAAGTAGGTGTATTTATTTCTCGCCTGCGATTCGCCCGCAAAAGCCGTCTGCAAATTCGCTTCCGTCTTCGTGCCTTTCAAAGGATTGATTGCAACGAACTTGCCGCTTTGCTTGCATACGGGGCAAACTTCAGGCGCACTGCCTTCCGCTACGTAGTGACATACTTGACATTCAAATTTTTTCATAAAAGCACCTCTTTTTTGTTTACTTAATAGGATTTAGTTTTATTAACTGTTTATAGTATAATATAAAAAAATGTATTTGTCAATAGTTTTTTAAAAAAAATTTAAAAAATTTTCAAGAAAAAATTCTTTTTTTTACGCGCGCGCCCGCGCGTGTGTATATAATATGGAAGTATTGTGAAAATTTTCTTAAGTTATTGACAAATTTAGACAAACGTGCTACAATACTTTTACTATTTTAACGCATACTATAACAATGCGAAAGTATCGAAAAAACATGAAAAAATTAAGCAATCGAGAGAAAAAACGAATAGAGAGGACGATCGCAAACGACAGAAGTTACAAACTGTATTTGTACAATCGGTTCTTCATATTTTTGCTGCTGGTGCTTGGGCAACTGGTCGGCTCGCTTTGGCTTATTTATTTGTTTATTTACCATACGGCGGCCGGCGTCTTGGTGCAGGCGGTGGTGGAAATATGCGCGGTGGTCGCGGTTTTACACCTCATCAATAAAAACGATCGACCGTCCATCAAGATGAACTGGATATTGCTGATGCTGCTTTTCCCCGTGCTCGGCGTACCCATGTATTTGTTGTACGGCGAGGGCAGACCTACCCGTTGGATGCGCTATCTCATCGATAAAGCGCGTAAGGAAAATGAAAAACAGTTTGCCGAAACGTATGGGGAAGACCCGTTGGTTTTGCCTGAAAAGCGGGACCGTTCGTTGGTGCATTATCTGTCGAAGTACGGGAAATATCCCGTTTATAACGAGGGGGAAGTCGTTTATTACAAAAGCGGAGAGGAAATGTTCCCTGCGATGCTGGACGCATTGAAATCAGCGGAAAACTTTATTTTACTCGACTATTTTATCATCGCCCACGGAAAAATGTGGAACGAAATATTGCGGATATTGCTGGAAAAAGCGGCGTTAGGGGTTAAAATACGCATTATTTACGACGATTTTGGGTGTATGATGACGTTGCCGCCGAAATACGATCGGTATTTGGAAGGGTTGCACGAAAATATCCGTTGTTTGACCTTTAACGACGTAGTTCCCGTCTTTGCAGTGCGTATGAACAACCGCGACCACCGAAAGATTATGGTCGTGGACGGGAAAGTAGCTTTTACGGGCGGTATCAATCTTGCGGATGAGTATATCGCGGAAAAAGAACGGTTTGGTTACTGGAAGGATTCGGGGGTGCGTATAACGGGCGGCGCAGTCGCCTCCTTTACGAAAATGTTTTTTAACATTTGGAATGCGTTCCGTAAGGATAAAGAGGACTTAAAAAACTATCTATTGCCCGTGAAAGAGGGCGGCATGTACGAGGTGAATAAAGGAAACGGCGTGTTGATACAGCCGTATGACGATTCGCCTTTGGATAACGTCAGCGTGGGCGAATCGGTGTATTCGGATATCATTCAGCGGGCGAGCAGATACGTCTATATTTTTACTCCCTATTTGGTGTTGGACGACCATATGCGTACGGCTTTGGTGCAGGCGTCTGTGCGTGGGGTGGACGTGCGTATCGTGACCCCCGGTATTCCCGATAAAAAAATGACCTTCCGCTTAACGCGGGCGAATTATGACCTATTGATGAAGGTCGGAATAAAAATTTATGAATATACGCCCGGTTTTATCCATGCAAAAAGCGTGGTTGTCGACGACGAGTGCGCGGTGGTGGGAACGATTAATTTCGATTACCGCAGTTTGTATCACCATTTTGAGAACGCGGTATATATCGCAAATTGCGACGCCGTTTTGGACGTGAAACGGGATTGCGAGGAAACGTTTGCCGTGTCGAAACTTTGCACGAAAAAGGATACGCGTAGGACGCTTGTGGGGAAATTGTTCGACTCCCTTTTGCGGGTATTTGAAACGCTGTTTTGAGGTGAATAATGAAAAAGGACAAAAGAGAAAAGGAAAAAGAGATACTTGCCCAAATGGATGAGGCGATGCAGGAAGAAACGCGTGAAACTTTGGCTGAGAAACCGAAAAAGATCGGTTTTTTCAAGGATAAAACGCCCGATGAAATACACTGTCACAAATGCGGTACGTTGATGGAAAACGGAAAATGCCCGAACTGCGGTCACACTGTTTACGTGCCGATGGACGAAAATAAGAAAAAGACCGTTCGTTGGATCGTGGGCGGAGTATGCTTGGTCGCGTTTATTATTCTCTTTGCGATCATACAATTTAAGTAAGGAAAACCGCGGACGCAGGTTGGCGTTTTTATGGGGGAATATGCCCGTTTATGCATAAGACAAAAAACGACGCTCGGATTTTGTCAATTTTGCCCGAATGTATATGCCCGCATATATCGGAAAGCACATACGTCGAAAAAGGGCGAAAGAGGGGGCAGGTATGCGTTGAAACGCATATGAAAGGCTATCTCCCCTATCGACCGACCAAAAAAAATGCGCAAAAAAACACTTGGGGTTGCCCCCAAGTGTTTTCGTTTATTTTGTCGAATTTCGCCGTTATACGTTCGGCAGTTTCGAGAGGGCTTTTTCCAGCTCCTCGTCCGAAGGGATATAATCGGTCATTTTGCCGTCGTGGAATTTTTCATACGACATCATATCGAAATAACCCGTCCCCGTCAAGCCGAACACGATCGTCTTTTTCTCGCCGCTTTCCTTGCATTTTATTGCCTCGTCGATGGCAACGCGGATCGCGTGCGCCGATTCGGGCGCGGGCAAAATACCTTCCACGCGCGCGAAATATTCCGCCGCTTCAAACACTTTGGTCTGTTCAACCGAGCGCGCTTCCATCAAGCCGTCGTCGCAAAGCTGGGAAAGGGTAGTCGTCATGCCGTGATAACGCAAACCGCCTGCGTGGCTTGCGGAGGGGATAAAGCCCGACCCGAGGGTGTACATTTTCGCCAAGGGGCAAACTTTACCCGTATCGCAATAATCGTACGCGTACTTGCCGCGCGTGAGCGTAGGGCAGGACGCGGGTTCTACTGCGATGAACTGATAATCGGCCTTTCCTTGCAACTTTTCGCCCATAAAGGGAGAAATCAAGCCGCCGAGGTTGCTGCCGCCGCCTGCGCAACCGATGATGATATCGGGTTTCACGCCGTATTTATCAAGCGCAGTTTTCGTTTCGACGCCGATGACCGATTGATGCAACAATACCTGATTGAATACGCTGCCCAACACGTAGCGATACCCTTCAAGGCTGGTCGCCGTTTCCACGGCTTCGGAAATAGCACAACCGAGCGAACCGTTCGTTCCGGGGAATTCTTCCAGAATTTTCTTACCGATTTCGGTGGTGGTGGAAGGGGAAGGAGTAACATTCGCACCGTAGGTGCGCATAACTTCTCTGCGGAAAGGTTTTTGTTCGTACGAACATTTTACCATAAACACTTTGCAGTCCAACCCGAAATACGAACAAGCCATGGAAAGCGCCGTACCCCATTGACCTGCGCCCGTTTCCGTCGTGACGCCTTTCAAACCCTGCTGTTTTGCATAGTATGCCTGCGCGATGGCGGAGTTTAATTTATGACTGCCGCTGGTGTTGTTGCCCTCGAATTTGTAATAGATATGCGCGGGCGTGCCGAGCGCTTTTTCAAGACAGTACGCACGCACCAAGGGCGCGGGGCGATACATCTTGTAAAAATCGCGTATTTCCTGCGGAATTTCAATGTACGGCGTCGTGTCGTCTAACTCTTGCTTAACGAGTTCATCGCAGAACACTTCGCTCAATTCTTCCGCCGTCATCGGTTGTAAAGTTTCGGGGTTTAAAAGGGGCGCGGGTTTATTTTTCATAAACGCGCGTAAATTGTACCAGTATTTCGGCAGTTCCGATTCTTCCAAATAAATTTTATAAGGGATTTCTTTTTCCATACTATTTTCTCCTTTCTTTTTGATGAATTTGCTTTTGATGGTACAAATCCGCCATCGGAATTGTGCTTTTTCGTTCATAATTTTTGCCTCCGAATAAAAAAAACGAAACACGGGAAAATCCGTATTTCGGGACGATAACAAATTACCGCGGTGCCACCCAAATTGACCGTATAGGTCCGCTTTTTACGTACTGACATACGCTCTGCGCTGTTACGGGCGCAGTACCCGTCGATTGCTACTGACGCAAAATTTGCGCGTTCGTTCGCCCTCGGAAGTCCATTCCTTTCGCTCGCCGTACCGCAATTCCACCGCCTGCGGCTCTCTGTGCCGACGGAGTGCAAAAGTACTCATCTTCGTCATCGGTTTTTCGAGTTTTTATCATTGTATCGCATTTTTCGATAGAAGTCAAGCGTTTCAACGGCGCAACGAATAATTTTATAGGGATAAGGTGAAAGAAAAGCCGTCCGTTTCGGACGGCTTGATTTTATATAAGGCTTACAAATCGATGCAATCGAAAATTCCGCCCGTTTCCAAATCCTTCAAATACAGCGTATTGCCGTCGATGAGGATATACGAATGGGGCGTACCGTCCTTGGGTAGGGAAACCGAGCCGCAGTTGACGTAGATTGCGCCGTTTTCCATTTCACGGCAACAAGGAGTGTGGAAATGCCCGTTCAAAAGCAGGTCGCCTTTCTTCAACAAGGGGGGCATGTCCGCGTTGAATAAGTGGCCGTGGGTCAAAAACAGCGTTTTTCCGTTTACTTCCATAAGGGCGTAATCCGCCATGATGGGGAACTCCAACACCATCTGATCGACTTCGCTGTCGCAGTTTCCGCGTACGCAGGTAATTTTTTCTTTCACGCCGTTGAGCATATCGAATACTTTGCGGGGGGAATACTCGTCGGGAAAGTCGTTTCTCGGTCCGTGATACAAAAGGTCGCCGAGCAGTACGAGTTTATCCGCTCCCTCGCTTTCGAGGGCAGACAAAAGCTCCGCGCACCAGTGCGCCGAGCCGTGAATATCGGATGCGATAATGATTTTTTGCATGATCGATTGCTCCATTGTCTTTTACTTAAAAACCGTTAGAAGATGAACTTCACGATATCAAACTGTTCGGGCAAATAGGCGTTGCTTTCGTACAGTTCGGCGTATTTTTGCAAAAGCTGGGGGAGTTCTTCCTCGCGATAACTGCGGAAGGTAAATTCGGAGAAGTTGACCGCCTTATTTGCCAAAAGGTTGATGGCGGTAGAAACAAACTCACGGCTTTCCGAAATTCCCTTGACGGTAACGTTATTTTTAATGGCGTTTTCCAAATTCACGTGCAGAGGTTTTTGCGTCAGAGAGCAGAACGCCACGTATGCGTCCCGTTTTACGAGAGGGAACATAACGGAAGGCTCGCAACGGTTTGCAGAGGCAAGATACACCGCGCCGTCGGCGAGTTTTCCGCCCGTGACCTCCAACACTTTCGATTTTAACGTGTCGTCGTTGGGGAAGGTGTAATAGATACCGCTGCGTTTTGCGCGTGCCAAACGTTCGGGATTGTTGTCCGCAAGAATGGGCACTGCACGGTGATAGATCAGGATTTGACAAAGAATATTCCCGTACAAACCGCCGCCGATGACGAGGATATGCTGACCGATATCGACGTGCATTTCGTCCACGACGTGTTCAGCAAGCGCGATGGCGTCGATAAGGAATGCCGCCTCGTCTGAAACGGAGGAGGGCAAAGGATATACGTCGTCTACGCCCGCCAAAACAAAATCGCGGTAAAAACCGTCCGCGGTTTCCCCTGCGATACGCAAGCCGTCGGGGGCGCATTCGTCCTCCGTCGTGCCTGCAAGATATACGCGTTCGCCTTTACGGATAAAGGAATCCTGCTCCGCTTCCGTAACTTGCCCGATTGCAAATTTACCGAGAATAAAAGGAGCGTTCACCTTTACCGCGCCCGAATACACTGCAACGTCCGATTCGGAAAGCAGAGCTTTCGTCACTTTCACCTTCACCTTGTCCGCGGGACGTTTGAGGTCAGGGGAAGTCACGTGTTGGATGTTGTGGGGATAACTGAGTTGCCAAATCTTCATAAAAACACTCTCTGTGATTACTTCGTAATCCGCTTTAGAATAAAGGCGGACGTAACGTATTATACGCAATGATAAATCAAGTATAAACTATTTTCGTGAAATTTGCAAGTATTTTTTATAAATTCCCGTCAAAAACAGTTGACGAGTAGCAAAAAAAGCGGTATAATTGGAAAGCATATTGAAAGAAAACTAACAGCGAGGTGAAAATAATGAAAGCTGATATCCATCCCAAATATCACGAAGTAACTGTAACTTGCGCTTGTGGAGCTACGTTTAAAACGGGTACGACGAAAGAAGGCGACGTTTTGAAGGTAGATATTTGCAGCAATTGCCATCCTTTCTTCACGGGCAAGCAGAAGTTGGTTGATACCGGTGGACGTGTCGATAAGTTCAAAAAGAGATATGGTCTTTAATTGGTAAACCGTAGGGCTTTAGGGCGTCAGCCCTAAGGCCCTTTCTTCTTTAAACGAGATATTTACTTCGCAATACTTCGTCAAATTTGCGTTTTCCCTCGGTTACGTACCACTTGTACGCGCCCGTCGGGAAAGCCGCATTTTCCTTGTCTTGCTCGCAACTATCTCGTTTAACCGTACGGCGTACTCGGCGCGCCTTGAACTGTTCGTATCTGCGCTGTTTACTTGCGAGGGAAAGTACGCGCCCGTCGGGAAAGCCGCATTTTCCTCGTCTTGCTTGCAACTATCCCGTTTCATAGTGCGGCGAATTTC
Source organism: Clostridia bacterium (assembly GCA_017468345.1). Taxonomy (GTDB): domain Bacteria; phylum Bacillota; class Clostridia; order Christensenellales; family Borkfalkiaceae; genus Scatosoma. Next base: position 21,824 of record JAFUIT010000111.1, on the reverse strand, counting down.
GTGCGCTTTGCTCGCGTGCGTTTTATATTACAGTAAACCTTATAAGGAAAGAATAAATGAAAAAGCAAAAAAGCAAAAAAACCTGCACCTATATCGGCGGTCAAGCGGTAATGGAAGGGGTCATGATGCGAGGAAAACGCGCGATGGCGACGGCTGTCCGCGATCCTGAAGGAGTCGTCCAAATCGAATCCGAACGTTTAACGCCTCCCGAAAAGCGCAAAAAGATCGCTCGGTTTCCGTTTGTGCGCGGCGTAGTGAATTTCATTTCCTCGCTTGTGGACGGCAACCGCGTATTGATGCGCAGTGCAGACGTTGCGTCCGTCGATGATGAGGAACAGACTAAGGCGGCGCAGTGGTTGGAAGAAAAACACAAGATCAGCATGGACGGATTGTTCAGCGGACTTGCAGTTGTGCTGGGCGTCGTACTTGCACTGTTGATTTTTATTTGGTTGCCGCAGTGGATCACAAGCTTTTTACCCACCGATATTTTCGATAAGACGAGCACCGGTTGGGAGGGAGTATGGTTTAACCTTGTGGAAGGCGGTATCCGTATCCTGATCTTCATTTTATATATCTTGTTGATTTCCTTGATCCCGTCGTTAAAGCGAGTGTTCATGTGCCACGGCGCGGAACATAAGACGATCACTTGTTATGAGGAGGGAAAGGAACTTACCATTGAAAACGTGCGCGGCTGTTCGCGTGTGCACGACCGTTGCGGAACGACTTTTCTTTTCATCGTTATGATTGTCAGTATTCTCGTATTTTCCCTTGTCAACATCGCGGTGGCAGGTTGGCTGTATACGGGCAACGGAAAAATCGACAATCTTTTGCGCTTTGCGATCAAAGTGCTGATGCTCCCCGTGGTTGCGGGATTTTCCTATGAAGTGTTGCGTCTTCTTGCCAAAACGAAAGGTAAATTTTTCCTGATTTTCAAAGCGCCCGGTTTATTGTTGCAGCGTTTGACCACGCGCGAACCGGAGGACGGCATGATCGAATGCGCGATTATTGCTTTTAAAACGGTGCTTGCGATGGACGAAGATCCTACCGTTCCCGAACGGGTTTTTGCAACGCCCGGCAAAATGAGCGCTTTACTCAAAAACACCAAAAAGCGTTTTGCGGACAATAATATCGACGAGGAGGACGCCGAATGGATTTTCTCGTTGGTGTTGGATATTCCCAAGAGTTCGGTCGCAACCGAAGAAAAGATCCTCAAAGTCGCGCAAGCGAAGGAAATTATCCGTATTGCAGACGCGCGTTTGACGGGCAGACCGCTTTGGTATATCATCGGCGATACCGATTTTTGCGGATATAAGATCAAAGTGGACGAACGGGTATTGATCCCTCGCCCCGAAACGGAAGAAATGGCAATGATGGCTGTGGCGACGGCGGAAAACGGGAACAGTATTCTCGATCTTTGCACGGGCAGCGGCGCGCTTGCGATTGCGATTTACAAGCGTTTGGAAGAAAGTAACCGTAAGGTAAAAATGACAGCCGTAGACATCAGCGAGGACGCGCTGGAAGTAGCAAAGGAAAACGCGGCGATAAACGAAGCGGATATTTTGTTTATTCAGTCCGACTTGTTTAAGCGTATTCGCGGCAGATTTGACATCATCGTGACCAACCCTCCGTATATCCCCACGGCAGAAATTGACACTTTGCAACGCGAAGTGAAGGAGTACGAACCTCGCCTTGCTTTGGACGGCGGCGCGGACGGTTTGGACATTTACCGTCGTATCGCGGCGGAAGCGCCCAAATATCTCAACCGCGGCGGTACGCTCATCATGGAAGTAGGCGCTGGGCAGGCTTCGGAGATCGTGAAAATGTTCCGCGGCAATTCCTATTCGATGATCATTCAGGATTTCAACGGTATCGACCGTTACGTAAAAATCGTTATGTAAAAAATGATTACGCCCGAAAAAAATCGGGCGTAATTTTCAAAAAGGAAAGGTATGTTTAAGAAACTGGACGATATTAAAAAAAGGTATCAATTTTTATCCGAACAGCTTGCAGATACGGCGGTGATCGCGGACATGGGTACGTGGCAGAAGTATTCGAAAGAGCAAGCGGACTTGACCGAAACGGTGGAAAAGTACGACGAATATCTGAACGTGGAACGGGAAATGAACGACGCTTTTGAAATGGCGGAAACGGAAACGGACATAGAGATGAAAAAACTGCTCTTGGACGAAGGTTATGCTTGTAAAGAACGTTTGCCCGCCATTAAAGACGAGTTGAAAATTTTGCTTTTGCCCAAGGATAAAAACGACGAGAGGAGCTGTATTTTAGAAGTGCGCGCAGGCACGGGCGGCGAGGAAGCGGCGCTGTTTGCAGGCGAACTTTGCCGTATGTATTTGAACTACTGCGCGGCGCACCGTTTGCGCGTTGAGGAGATGGATATCAACGCGACCGAGCTTGGCGGTGTGAAAGAGGCGATTTACAACGTAACGGGCGCGGGCGCGTATAAAATGTTGAAGTATGAAAGCGGCGTACACCGCGTTCAACGCGTACCTGCTACCGAGACGCAGGGCAGAATTCACACTTCCGCTGCAACGGTTGCCGTTCTTCCCGAGGCGGAAGAAGTGGAAGTGGAAATCAACGACAAAGACATTCGCATCGACATCTTCCATTCGGGCGGAGCAGGCGGACAAAACGTCAACAAAGTGGCGTCCGCGGTGCGCATCACCCATTTCCCGACGGGGATCGTAGTGACCTGTCAGGACGAACGCTCGCAGCTCAAAAACAAGGAACGCGCATTTAAAGTATTGCGTTCGCGCGTGTACGATTTTTATAACGGACAAAACGTCAAGGCGCGCGAGGAAAACCGTCGCAGTATGGTCGGTTCGGGGGATAGGAGCGAACGGATCCGCACTTACAATTTCCCGCAAAGCAGAGTAACTGATCACCGTATCGGGCTTAGCCAGTACAATTTAGAAGCGTTTATCGCAGGGGACATCGACAGTATGGTGGAGGCGCTTGCGATTGCGGATAGAGAGGCGTTGTTGGCGTCGTCGGAGGATTGATGTAAAAATAAAAGGACGGTTTTCCCGTCCTTTTTTCTATTACAAGTTCAACAGCTCTTTTTTCTTTGTGTCAAATTCCTCTTGTGTGATGACGCCCTCGTCTAACAATGATTTTAATTTTTTTAAAGTTTTAATATTATCGTCGGCAGAGGAGTTTTCCGTGATTTGTTTAGTTTCGGTTTTCCGTATCACACCGTTTGCCGTGGCTTTGATAATAGCTTTTGTTTTTTGGAATTTTCCGCTTGGACTTTTTACGTTTACGGCAGTTTGAACGACCGTAGACGCGATACCGATCGTGTCTATGCCTAACGCCTCGTCGACGGCTTCCACGGTTTTCTTTGCTTTATCTATTCCGCGGAAAAAAGCGTTTTTGCCAGTAAGTAATTCCAGAGCCTTCGCTGTGAATTTATGGGCTTCGTTTTTTGAATCAAACGTAACGTAACGCTCGGCATTTGTAAAATAAATTTGCACTTCGCAACCCTTTTGTTTGATTTGAGGGGCATTGTTATAAATTTTTACCGTGTCAACCGTAAAACATTCAGCGGTAACGTAATTTTTATGAAATAATTTCTTTTCCGTTGTTTCAAAGATAAAGTTCAAATTGGTTAAAATAAGCCAGGTTTTTCCTTTTTTATCTTTTACGTTGACTTTTGGGCTTTCGAAAAGTACGACTTCAGTGGGTTGCAGTTTGTATTATTCCATAATAAATCCTCCTTGGTTTTTAACACGCGCTGTAAAATTCGCGAAAATTACAAGCATTTTATAGGAAAAGAAAAGTGCGTTACCGCAGGCAACGCACCCGAAAAACGCATTGCCCACAGTTACCACACAGTTCCACGCATAATACAGGAATAAAGGGCATAAGTCTTTACCGATAGTATGCCTGTATTATGCAAATATTAAACTGTGTGGTGTCGTTATTATAACAAAATATAAAAGAAAATGCAAGCGGTTGATATAAAATAAAAATAAAAGGACGGTTTTTCCGTCCTTTTTTCTTTATTCGTGTTTTACGCTCCGCTGTCTTTTTTGCAAAAATTTCGACAAATACCCGTAAAAATCTTGCGCAACGGCGGAGGGAGTGGGCGATTCGTGCAAATTCAAGGTCAGCCGCCGTTTACATACGGGGTCGGTGATGGTCAATAAGACGACGTCGGCGGATACTTTTCCCCACGAATATTCCGGCCAAAAACCAACCCCTGCGCTTGCCCCGATAATGTTTTTAACTGCCACGGGGGAGTCCGACTCGAACGAGGTATGCGGTTTAAAGCCTGCCGCTAAACAAAACTTGTCGCAAACCGAACGGAAAAACCGCGAACCTGCAAGGTGGACGAACCCTTCGTCCTTTACCTCTTTCAAAGCGATGTTCGTTCGTCCTGCATAACGGGAATTTTTCGGCACGGCAAGGTAAATATTTTCCTCCAACAGCCGTTTGCGCTTGATCGGGGGCAAAGTGGACAAATCCGCCTCGTCGATCGATACCGAAACGTCGCAATCGGTTTCCGCTTCGTTTTGAATGACCTGAAAAACCACTTCGGGATTGCGTTTTTTATACGCAATGACCGCTTCGGTCACCGCCGTGGATGCGGCAAGCACGTTCAATTTTACCGTTTGCCGCTGTTCCTGCTTTAATTCTTCCAACTCGTCCGCGATCGAATCCACGTGTAAAAACACCATTTCCGCTTTGCCTTTTAAATATTCGCCGTAAGCGGTCAAATAAATGTTGCGCCCCTTTTTATAAAAGAGGGGAACGCCCAGTTCTTCTTCCAACTGTTTAATGGCTTTCGTCAAGGCAGGTTGCGCAATGTGGATTTCCTCCGCCGCGCGCGTCACGTGTCCGAGTTTTGCTACCGTATAAAAATAACGAAGTTTCGTCAGTTCCATTTTTTCCTCTTAATCAATAACCGTTTGTTATCGTTTTGATAATAATTATATATTTTACATTATTGTTTGTCAAGTGTATAATGATACTATCCGAGAGAAAAAGGAGAAAAAGTTATGGTAACCGTTTTGGAAAGTATTATGTTGATTTGTTTTGGGATTTCGTGGCCCGTTTCCGTATATAAGAGCGTTACTTCGAAATCGACCAAGGGCAAAAGCTTGGTGTTTATGATTGCCATTATCGTGGGCTATATCGCAGGGATTATGGGCAAAATCATCGGCGGCAACCACAATTACGTGCTTGTTTTATACATTATCAATTTGTTGTTTGTCAGCGTGGATTTCGTTTTGTATTTTGTCAACCGCCACCGCGAAAAGGTTGCGGTTGCGCTTGCGCCCGCGCACTGATTATATTTTTTTTGATTATATCAATCGAAAAATTGAATTGTTTAGCAAATAAACTCTAAAAAAGTTGATAAATTTTCAAGATTTTATCAAAAGAGGGGTATTTGCAGTTGCTTTCTTTTAAAAAAAAAGGTAAAATAATACGGATAAGAAAATACGGAGCGTAAGTACAGATGAAAAATAGAGTAGCGCAAAGAATGACGACCTTGTCCCCCTCGTTGACGTTGGCGATTTCCGCCAAGGCGAAGGCGATGAAACAGGCAGGGGAAAGCGTAGTGTCGTTCAGCGTAGGCGAACCCGATTTTAACACTCCCGAACATATCATTTCCGCGGCGAAAGCGGCTTTGGATGCAGGGCATACGAAATACACCCCTTCGTCGGGGCTTTTGCCTTTGCGTAAGGCGATTTGCGAAAAGTTCAAAAAGGACAACGGGTTGGATTACGAACCCTCGCAGATCATTGTTTCCAACGGTGCAAAGCATTCGATTTTCAACGCTTGTTACGCGATTTTGGACGAGGGCGACGAAGTCATTATTCCCGAACCCTACTGGCTGACCTATCCCGAAGTGGTCAAGGTTTGCGGCGGCGTACCCAAGTATCTTTCCTGCAAGAAAGAAAACAAGTATAAATTCTCCGCGGAGGAATTGAAAGCGGCGATCACGCCCAAAACGAAGATGCTGATTTTCAACTCTCCCTCCAACCCCACGGGCGCGGTATATAACGAGGAAGAAGTCCGCGCAATCGCAAAGGTGTGCGAGGAAGCGGAAATTTTCGTGCTTGCGGATGAAATTTACGAAAAGCTTTGCTACAACGGCGTAAAACCCTTCTCGATTGCAAAAGTAAGCGAAAAAATGAAGGATTTGACGGTGACGGTCAACGGCGTATCGAAAACGTACGCGATGACGGGCTGGCGTATCGGGTATTTGGCAGCGCCCAAGGACGTAGCGAAAGCAATCGATTCCTTCCAAAGTCATGCGACGTCGAACGCAAGTTCCATTTCTCAATACGCGACCATCGAGGCGTTGAACGCGCCCGAGGAAGAAATTGCGGCGATGGTAAAAGTGTTCGATGCAAGACGTGAAAAACTGTTGAAACTCATTTCCGAGATCGACGGTGTGCAAGCGGTTGAGCCGGACGGCGCGTTTTACGTCATGTTGGTCGTAGACGGCTTATACGGGAAAAATTATCACGGCAAGGCGATCACGAACTCGATCGAGTTCGCAGACGCGTTGTTGGATGCGGAAAAAGTAGCGACCGTGCCCGGCGTGTCGTTTGGCGCAGACGACTGTTTGAGACTTTCCTATTCGCTGAGTGAGGCGGATATTGAGGAAGGGCTTGCAAGAATTAAAAAATTCGTTTCCGAATTGAAATAAAGAGAGAACGTGATGTATATAAAAATAACAGCTCCCTAAGCAGGGGGGCTGTTATTCGTTTTTATCGGGAATATAGGTCATAATTTCTTCCACTTTGCATTGAAGGATCGTACATAAGTCGTTTATCGTGACCGTTGTGATGGGCTTGTCGTGTTTTAAACGGTCTAAAAGACTGCGGCTGATCCCGTAATCGTTGATCAGCTTGTAAGTGGATAAATTTTTCTTTTTTAAAGTTTTATAAAAGGGTTCATAAGAAATCATAAACGTAAGCCTATACTCCATAATTGTCTATATATAGAGTATAGCACGAATTTTCAATAAAAGCAAGGGAAACCTTTGTAAATAAAGTAAAAAATTAAAAACTGTCGTTTCCATAAGGACACTTTGTATAAAAACTGTGTTTTTATGAAAAAAAGTTTATAAAAACGCGGAAAATTTTTCAAAAAGGTCTTGAAATTCTTTTTAAAATTTGGTAAACTATAGGAAACCGATAAGCAAAAGCATTTTTGCGTTGGTATGAACCAAACAATCTGGGAGGATTTTATTATGATTAAAGTTATTTACGGCGCGAAGGGTACGGGTAAGACCAAGATGATGATCGACGCTGCGAACGCAACGGTTGCGATCGCGAAAGGTCACATGATTTTCATCACCGACAGCAAGCGCGGTATGTATGATTTAGAACGTGAAGTACGTTTCATCGATACCAGTGATTACGACATCGCAGGCGAAGCGGCTTTGTGCGGTTTCATCAAAGGCGTTATCGCAGGCAACCACGACAACGAATACGTATTCATCGACGGCGTTGTTCGTATCGCAGGCAAACCCGTTCAGGAAATGGCGGCATTCTTCTATATGCTTGAAAAAGTAGCGAAAGATACGGGTATCACCGTAACCGTTTCCGTTTCCGCGTCGAGAGAGGAACTTCCCGATTTCGTAAGCAAATATTTGGACGCATAAATTAAAACAAGATACTTATTCCGCGGCGAGGAAAATTATTTTCCCCGCCGCGAATGCAAATAAGAAGTTTTGTCGACGTCGGTCGGCAAAGGATAGGAAAGAACAAAGGAAAAATAAAGGGGAAAACAGATGGCGGTCGGCAGACTGCCCGTTTTGCGCGTTAAAAAATAAAACGCGTAAAAGCGCGGACAAGCCGTGATAAGGCTTTTGGGAAATCAACGAGAACGAAATACAGAAAGGTAGGTAATAAATTATGTATTTTATCAGCACACGAGGCGGTGAAAAGGTAACGGGCGCACAGGCGATTGTGCAGGGTTTGGCGAAGAACGGCGGCTTGTACGTACCCGAAACGTTTCCTGCGGTTTCCGTAGACGAATTGCAGGCGATGGCGGAGATGAATTATCCCGAACGCGCGGCGTTTGTTTTGGGTAAATATCTCGCCGATGATTTGGGCGCGGAATACTTAAAAGAAATTTGTGAAAAGGCGTATGCCGGGTTTGAAGGCAATGACCCCGTACCTCTTGTCAAAATCGACGGGGAAACGGGTTTGTACGTGTTGGAATTATTCCACGGCCCTACGTGCGCGTTTAAAGATATGGCTTTGCAGGTATTGCCTTACCTTTTGAAAAAGAGCTGTGAAGTGACGGGCGTCAACGACGAAATCTTGATTTTGGCGGCGACCAGCGGCGACACGGGCAAAGCGGCGTTGGAAGGTTTCCGCGACGTACCCGGTACGAAAGTAGCGGTATTTTATCCCGACGAAGGGGTTGCAAAAATGCAACGCTTGCAAATGTGCATTCAGGACGGAAACAACGTATGCGTGTCCGCGGTGAAGGGCAATTTCGACGATTGTCAGCGCGCCGTAAAACGCTTGTTTGCCTCCGAAGAATTTAACGAAAAATTAGCAAAAAAAGGCGTGCGCCTTTCCAGTGCGAACTCGATCAACTTCGGCCGTCTTGCACCGCAAATTGCGTATTATTTCTCCGCATATTTGGATCTTTGGACCTCCGGGCAAATCGAAATGGGGGATAAAATCGATTTTGTCGTACCTACCGGCAATTTCGGGGATATTTTGGCGGGTTGGTATGCAAAACAAATGGGCTTGCCCGTTCGGAAACTGGTTTGCGCGTCCAACAAAAACAAGGTGCTTGCGGACTTCTTTGCGAAGGGCGTATACGACGTAAAACGCAATTTCCACCGTACCATGTCCCCGTCCATGGACATTTTGGTGTCCTCCAACCTCGAACGTTTGCTGTTTGAGATCAGCGGCAGAGACGCGGACTTGACGGCAAAGCGTATGCAACAGCTCGCGGACGAAAAAGAATATTCCATCACTGACAAAGAAAAGGCCATTTTGGACGAACAGTTCTTCGGCGGCTTTGCCTCCGAGGATGGTACGGTAGAGGCGATGTACGAAATTTTCGACGAGTACGGTTATGCGATGGATACGCATACGGGCGTTGCGCTTGCCGTATATATGAAGTATAGAACGGCTGTTGAAAAGGAAGACGAAAAGGATAAAACGCCCTGTATCGTACTTTCGACGGCGAACCCTTATAAATTCCCGCAGGACGTACTGTACGCGTTGTCGGGCAACGACGTGAAGGATAGCTTTAAAGGTATCAAGCGCTTGAATCTTTTGACGGCGATGAAACCGCCCAAGAGCCTTCTTGACCTTCGTTACCGCCCCTTGCGTTTCAAGACGGTCGTTGCGAACGATTTGGAGAAAATGTCCGAACTGATTTTGCGTTTTGCGGACGGTGAAATCGTACCTGTCCCCGACAAAGAGTGAGTTTTTTGTGAAATAGGTGAAAGATTTCGTCATTTTCCGTGAAGAATGACGAATGCGGATTTTCAACGATTGTTTTTCGGGTACGAATAGGATATAATAGCGACAAAAGGAGTGTTTATGTTCGGATACGTTCGCGCGGATACGCCGTATTTATTTATCAAAGACGACAATTTATACCGTGCGATGTATTGCGGCGTTTGCAAAGGGATTTCCGAAGTATGCGGGCAAAGCGCGCGCATGGGGCTTTCCTACGACGTTACTTTTTTATCCGTCATTTTGCACAATTTGGCGGGCATCGACGTCAAAATCGAAAAATCCCATTGTTTGACCCATTGTATCCGTTCCCGACAAATGGCGGAAGTGGACGAGCTGACTCGTCAGCTCGGCGGGTTGAATACGGCGCTCGTGTATTATAAATACACGGACGATATCGCGGACGGGGATCGCGGCAGAGGGAAACGGCTTTGGTTTAAAAAGGGGTTTCGCCGCGTGAAGAAAAAATACCCCGAAATCGTGCGGATCGTGCATGATAATATGCAGACGCAGGAAAAGACGGAAAAAGCAAAGACGGACAGCGTGGACCGTGCGGCGGACGCAACGGCGAATATGCTGGCGGAATTTTCCGATTATGCGTTGGGGGAGAAAAAGACGGAGTTTTCGCACAATCTTTTTTATGCGCTGGGTAAATGGATCTATCTCATCGATGCGCTGGACGATTACGACAAGGACAAAAAGAAGGGCGCGTATAATCCCTTCGTGCTTGCGTACGGCGCAGACAGTCGCAGGGAGCTTTTAAGCGGGAAATTCGGCGAGGAAGTACGTTACGTATTCCACGCGATCTTCTTTGATATTCGGGAAAATCTTTCTCGGCTTACCTTTCATTTCAACCGCGATCTTTCGGATAATATTTTACTGCGCGGCTTACCGATGATGACGAAACGCGTCATGGACGGTTGCGGCGTCAATGGAAAGTGTAAATCCAAGGATAAAAGCAGAGAAAAGACAAAAACTAAATAAGAAAAATAATGCGGCGAAACGCCGTAGGGAGTATAAAATAATGAAACAATATTACGAATTGCTCGGCTTAAACGAGACTGCGACGGACGAAGAAATTACCAACCGTTATAACGAGCTGATGGAAAAATACCGTGAGGAACGTTGGCAGGACGGGGAAGCGGGCAACGAAGCGGCGCGTATGCTGACCAAGTTGGAAACGGCGTACCGTGAAATTATGTCCAGCCGTAAGGAACAGGAAAAAAATACCGAAGGACAAAATTCCTTCGAGGAAATTTCCGCATTGTTAAAGGAAAATAAAATCGCGGAGGCGCAGGCGCGTTTGGACGATTTTAACGAAAGAACGGCAGAATGGCATTATTTGCAGGCGGCGGTTTATTATAAAAAGAACTGGACGAACGACAGCAAAAAGCAGTTGGAAATCGCTATGCAAATGGATCCGAACAATCAAAAATACCGCGTGGCATACGGAAAGCTGAATGCGAAAAACGATTATCAACAGCAGCAGGCGCATCAGCAACAACAGCAAAGCCCTTACGCAAACGGCGATCCTTACAACGATCAGATGGGCGGCAACGCTTGTTCGAATTGTATTTCCTGCTGTTATACCTACCTTTGCGTAGACTGTTTGTTTAGTTTGTGCTGCGGTTGCAGATAAAAAGCAAAGGGACGGCACCGTCATGAGGAAAATTTCATCCTATGAAATTGCATTATCCGCGTTGGCTTGCGCGATCGCAACGCTGTTTTTGACCATCGGGGTCTATTCGGCGATTTTGCTGTTTACGGGCTACTTACTTGCCTGTATCGCCCTGATGTTGCCGCTTGCGAAAAAAAGCTACTGGGGGTATGCGTTGGCGTACGTCGCAACGTGTATACTTTCCTTGATTTTTAACGTGGCGCGCTTTTTCGATTTGTTGCCGTTTATCATGTTTTTCGGCTTGCATCCCTTGGTCAACGAGTTGCAGTTAAACGTGAAAATCAACCGTTGGTTGGCGTGCGGGATCAAAGCGTTGTGGTTTGACGGAACGATGTATATCGTGTGGCGGTTCGTGTTCGGTATGACCACGACGATCGGGTTTATCGATCAATACATTATTCCGATTTTACTCGTTGGCGGTACGGCGTTTTTTATCGCTTACGATTATTTGATGTATAAATGGCGTTATGCCGTCAATATGCTGGTAAAACGGATTACCAGAAAATAAACGAGGGGAAGAAAATAAGATAAGGAGGGGAAAGTTGTGATAGAGAAAAACGATATGATTTGTGCTGTGACAGACGGGATCGGTTCGAACGGCGAAGGGATTATTCGACACGAAGGGATCACTTTTTTCGTGCCGGCGTGTTTGCCGGGCGAAAAAGTACGCTTTAAAGTACTCAAGGTCAAAGGCAATATCGGCTATGGCAAAGTAGAGGAGATCCTCACCCCCGCCGAAGAACGCGTGCGTCCGAAATGCCCCGTATTTTTACGGTGCGGAGGATGTTGCTTGCAGCATTTGGATTACAGCGCGCAGCTTTCTCATAAAGCAACGGTTGTCAAGGACGCGTTGCGTAAAATCGCAGGCTTGAATATATCGGTACCGACGGCGGTGAAAAGCGACCTGCCCTATGCGTACCGCAATAAATTGCAGATTCCCGTCGGCGTAGACAAAGAAGGGAAAAACGTAATCGGATTTTACGCGGAACACAGTCATCGCATCGTGCCGATCACGGCGTGCGCGATTCACCCCGAATGGTCGGAAAAATTGATCGCCATTATGAAACGGTACATGACCGAATGCGCGGTAAAAGGGTACGACGAGGAGAAAAAGACGGGCGCGCTCCGTCATATCGTAGCGCGCGAAATCGGCGGTAAATACATTGTGACCTTGGTGACGGCGAAACGCGAACTGCCCAACTTGCCCTATTTGGTAGGAATGCTTTCCGAGTCGTTAAGACAGTTTTCTCTGTATCTCAATTTCAACGATCAAGACACCAACGTGATCATGGGTAAAGAGTTTCAACTCGTACATGGTGCGGGCTTTTTTGAGACAGAGGAGCAAGGGATATACTATGAAGCGGGCCCTATGACCTTCTTGCAAGTCAACGAAAACGTGCGTGCCAAGCTGTACAAAGACGCGTTAAAGACGGTTTGTACAGATGGCGACGAAGTGGTGATCGACGCCTATTCGGGCGGCGGACTTTTGACCGCGATGATCGCAAAAAAAGCGAAACGGGTATACGGTATCGAGTTGGAACCCGAGGCATCCCGTTGCGCCGATTCGTTAAAGGCGAAAAACGGGTTGGAAAATATGACGAATATCTGCGGCTACGTGGAAGAACACTTGACCGAAGTCATGGAAAAGGAAAAAGGGGAGAAAGTTCGTTTGATTTTAGATCCGCCCCGTTCGGGCATTGCGCGCAGTGTAGTAAAAGCATTGTTGGCAAGCGGTATTGAGAAATTGACCTTGATCAGCTGCAACCCTGCGACTTTGGCGCGCGATTTGGGGATTTTAACGGGTAAATTGATCGAAAACGCCGACGGAGAGCTTGTGAAAAATCCCGCATACGAAGGCGTCGCGGACGGCGAAACGTTGGCGGGGTATTACGCGGTGGAGCGTATTCAACCGTATGATATGTTCCCGCAGACCAAACACGTGGAGACGCTTGTTATTCTTTCCAAAAAAATTAAATGAATTATAAATATAATGTAGTGATGAAAGACCTCGAATGGTGAAAGTACACCGTTCGAGGTTGTTTTTTGTAGAGAAAATTGACGAAAAAGGGTGAAAAACGGCAAAAAAAACCGAATGTCATATATATTGATGACAAAAAAACGGAGTTTAGAACTTGACGAAAAAACAATTTTGGGATAAAATTATTGTGTAGGCTCTGGTAGTATGTCCTACCGAGTCGAAAAGATAAGAGATAATAAAGAAGGATAAAGCTGCGCCTAAAGGCGCGGACATGATGTTGGAATGAACGAATTGATTTTATCTTTGTGTTGCGCCGGTGGCGTCGCTGGTACATATTTCGGTTGCAACGCTTTAAAAAATAAAAACTTGAAAGTGCTCAAATGGCAAATCAATTTATCCGATTTGATTTTACGCACTTTGAGCGTGCTGTTGTTTGCGGCGATGATTCCCTTCCTGTTCTGGATGAATGCCATCAGCGAGCAGATCGGATTGGTCGGGGACTTGTTTTCGCCCGCAGGATGCGTGTGGATCACGATTTTGGAATGGATCACCACCATCACGATGGCAATTTTGATCGTAACGCCTTTCTTTACAAAGCAAGAGGCGCGCGATTACAGCGCGTTTCTTGCGATCCCTGTGGTGATTGCGAATATCGCGGCGTTTAGACCTGCCGTTATCGCGAACCTCGGGGAGTTGAATTTGACCCATTGGCGTACTTTTATATATGCGGCAAGACTGCTGTTGGCGGCGATGATCGGCGGTAACGCTTGTATCAAACTGATCGTTTCCCGCGATTTTGAAAATATCGGAAAACGCGTCGGTAAAATGTTGCTTTTCACGCTGTTGTACGCGATTGCGTTTATGCCCGTGCATTTCCCGCAAATGTTGTTCGGGGAAATCGGGGAAACGCCGAAGGGATTTACCCTGACCCACCGTTTGTTTATTTATCCTTCGTTCATTATTCCGCTTGCCGTGTATTTCGCACAACGCAACAAATCGGAGGAAGACAGACATTTCGTTTTGGTTATGCTCGCGCTCAGCGGTTTCATCGAATACTTCGCGGTGTTCCCGCACCGTTCGGGGTCGTCGATGTTCCCTTTGCACCTTTGTAATACGGCAATGGTCTTGATGTTCGTTGCATACGTATTCAAGGCAAAGAGTATTTTCTACTTTACCTATTTCATCAACGTACTCGGCGCGTTCTGTGCAATTTTGCTCCCGAATTTGGACGCGGAATTGACAACGATGAGAAACGTAGAATACTGGTACAATCACTGGTATGCGTTTTTCCTGCCCTTGCTCGGCGTTGCGCTCGGTACGTTTAAACGGCCCAGCTTAAAGCTGATGAGTTCCTCCTTGATCGTCTTTACGATCTACGTTGTATTCGTGGCGTTCTTGAACTCGTACCTGAACAGCCCGATCTTCGAAGGGGAGTACAACGCGGACTACTTCTTCCTGTACGACGATTTCTTCGTTGAGAAGTTCTCCTTCACAATGCCGTTATATCGCGATCATGTAAAGACGTTCGAGATGTTCGGTACGACGCTGGAGATGCGGCCTTTGTACATCGGGGCAATCTACGTCGTCTTTATTGCGTTGACCTTTGCGATTTGGGGTTTCTATTCGATGATCTTCAACGTTTCCGACGCGCATAGGCAGTTGGCAAAACGCAAAAAGATGCAACGCGTAGACAGATTAAACCTTTTGAAAGAATTAGACGGCAGACCTTTGAATACACCTTTACATCCTGAAGGAGCGAATATGGTAAAAATTTCACATTTCTCAAAAACGTATGCAGGCTCGGATAAGAAATCGGTAGACGATTTAAGCCTTGAGATCCACGACGGCGAAGTATTCGGCTTTATCGGACACAACGGCGCGGGTAAATCGACCACGATCAAGAGCCTTGTCGGTATTCAGTCGATCACGGAAGGCAGCATCGAGATCGAAGGTTTCGATATCGCGCGTCAGCCTTTGGAGGCAAAACTCCGCATGGGTTACGTTTCCGACAACCATGCGCTGTATGAAA
Organism: Clostridia bacterium; assembly: GCA_017468345.1. Taxonomy (GTDB): domain Bacteria; phylum Bacillota; class Clostridia; order Christensenellales; family Borkfalkiaceae; genus Scatosoma. Next base: position 6,675 of record JAFUIT010000111.1, on the reverse strand, counting down.
AATTGACGGGCCGTGAATACATAAATTACGTTGCGGAATTGTACATGGTCAATGAGAAGGACAGAGACGAGCGTATTGAAAAATACGTTAAAATGTTCAAGTTGGAACATGCGATCGATAGAGAGATCAAGAGCTATTCCCACGGTATGAAACAAAAATGTATGGTAATCAGCGCTTTGATCCACAACCCCAAGGTTTGGGTATTGGACGAACCTTTGACCGGGCTTGACCCGACCAGTTCGTGGCAGATCAAAGAATGTATGCGTCAGCACGCGGACGCGGGCAATATCGTATTCTTCTCCAGCCACGTTATCGAAGTTGTAGAAAAAATTTGCGACCGTATCGCGATCATCAGCGGCGGTAAACTTCGCCGTATCAGCACGATTGAAGAATTGAAGAAAGAGGGCGTATCCCTTGAACAGCTGTATTTGCAATACGCGCAAGAACATGAGGAAGAAAGCGTAGCAGAGGTAGCGGCGGCGGACGCGACTGCGGATAATAACACGGAAACAAACGGAGCTGAATAAGATGGATACGAACGTAACGCAAAAAAACACGGCGTTTCGCCGTATTAAATATCTGACGTTGATGCAGATAGGGGACAGCGTTCGGGACCTTCGCACCGGTAGCAAAGCAAAACTTGCGGCGAAAACTTCTTTACGGTTGTTGTTGATGGTCGTATTGATGGCGGTATTTATCGCAGTATTTTGGGTGGTAAAATCGTTACTCTTTTTAGACCTCAGCCGCGATATGTTGGTCACAGTTTTGTTTGTTATGCAGGTCGTAAGTATCATATCCTGCTTAAGCGGCATGATGCTGACGCTGTTTGCCAGTAAGGAAAACACGATGCTGTTGGCTTTCCCTTGTCGGTATAGCGAAATCTTCTTGAGTAAGATCGTTGTATTTGCTTTGGAAGAAATCAAGAAGAATTTGTATTTCTTACTGCCTATGTTGATCGGGTTTGGGATCAACGCAAGCGTTGGCGTTGCTTTTTGGCTGCAAATACCGCTTGTATGGTGTATACTTTGCTTATTGCCCGTATTTATCGGCGCGACTTTGGCGATCCCTGCGATTTTCATTAAGCGTTTCATGCAAAACCACGTATGGTTTTACGCGCTTATCATGGTTATTTTGATCGGCGCGGCGTTCTTTGGCTTGTTCACGTTTTTGTCGGGGGTAAAAATTCCCATCCGTTTGGTTGCGATCTACGGCAAATTCGTTGCAACGATCAAGCAAACGTTCGTGGAGATCAATCGATTTGCATTGTTCTATAACTGGATAGGGGACACTTTATTCGGGAAGGCGATCTACTTAAATCTTCCCTTGACTTTGCTTATATTGCTCGGTTTTGGCGTATTGTGTTTCTTGGCGGCGATGCCCTTCTATTTCAAGGCGGCAAGCGCGTCCAACGAAAACAGCACGACGAAGAAACATAGACAAAGTAAGATAAAGAAAGGCAGTTTGTTCGGGACTTTCTTCCGTAAGGAGTTAAAAATTCAGTTCCGTACTTTCCAGTCGGTGAACTCGATGATCATTGTGGTATTTATTTTCCCTTTGATCACGTATATATTCAACTTCTTGATGGCGGCGATCAACACCAGTTCGATGGGTAAATACATGTCGATCGCGTTCAACTTGATGATCATCTTAAGTTTGCTGGGTACGCACAACGCAAACAGCGCGGCGTCCATCAGTATGGAAGGGAACGAATTTGCGGTATTGAAAACCGCGCCTTCCAACACCTCGGTCATTGCGTGGGCGAAACTGGCGGTGACGGGGATCGTCAATTTGATGTCGTTGATCGTGATGGCAGGTATGCTGTTGATGACGACCCGCTTGTCCATGTTGGACATCGCCATGTTGATGGCAACGATTTTGTTTATCAGCTTGGGGCAAATCGCTTGGGGGTTCGAGTTTGACATTCGCAAACCGAAAATCAACGAATATGCAACCAAGGGCGACGGCGTAACGGACAACGGCAATATCGCAAAAGCGATGGCAATATCCTTCTTGGTAGCGACCTTGTTCGGCGTGTTCGGTATGCTGTTGATGGTAGAAAGTTACGTATACGGTTGGGTTCGTTTGCTTGCGATTGCGGCGGCGTTCCTGGTTGCAAGGGTCTATTTGTTGAACAGCAATTTAAAAGCGTACTTTGAAGATATCCAAGGATAAAAGGAGGACGGTATGAATAAGAAAGTAGTATTTTTAATCGTCATCCTCGAATGTATCTTGGCTGTATTTATCGTCAGTATTTTTGGTATTGCAATTGAAGACGCAAGATCGAAAATTCTTTGTAAAGATCTCTATTTTGTATATACGGAAGACGTCTATACGGAAGATCAAGAGACGGGTGAACAGATAAAGACGGGAAACAAAGGCGAAAAGATTGAAGACGGCGTTATGATTACGGTCAATCCGACGGACGCAAACATGAGTTATCAGCTCGTTTGGGTTATGGAAACGGACAAAACGTCGAACAAAGAAGTCTTTTTCAGCTCGTCAAAGCCGAACCGTGTAACGGTTAACCCCGACACAGGGCTGGTTACGTTCCTTGAAAAAACGGACGTAGTCATCACCATCGAGGCAAAGGACGGCAGTGGTAAAATGGATAGTATTACGCTTGTTCCAAAGCGTGGCGGCGGAATAGCGCAATAATATAAAAAAAGGAGAAAACACATGAAAGTATTGAAAAAAGCACTTGTAGCATTGTGTAGTGCTGTATTGGGCTGCTGCTTCTTCGTGGGATGTCTTTCCACAACGATAGAAGTAGAATACGTGGTAGACGGTGAAGTGTACCGTGTACAAGAATACGAGATGAATGATAAAATCTCGTTGCCTACGGCACCCGCGAAAGAAGGGCATACGTTCATCGGTTGGTATACGGATGAAGCGTTGACGACCCCTTACACCGAAGGTGAAATCACGGTAGGCCTTACGTTGTACGCAAAATTCAGCGTATCGAAGGTTTATATCGTTGTGAACACGGACGGCGGTAACGAGATCGACCCGATCGAAGTAACCCCCGGCGGCGATTATACCGTTCCCGCAGCAGAAAAGGAAGGCTACACGTTTACGGGTTACACCTATATCGATGAAAACCTTGCCGAACAGGATTTCCCTCTTTCGGGCAAATTCCCCAGCGCGAACAGTATTCGTATTACGGCAAAATATACCGTAAATAAATACAACGTAACGTTTGTAGACGGCGGTGAAACGAACGTAGAAGTAGAACACGGTCAAAAGGTTACCGCACCTGCAGCACAAAAAGCAGGGTATACGTTTGACGGTTGGTATACCAGCGAAACCGAACAAACGGACACAACGAAGTTTGATTTCAAGACGGCGATCACGGATGAATTGACGTTGTATGCAAAATACACGGCAAATTCCTACAAAATCACGATCAATGAAAACGGCGGTACGTTTGCAAATGCAAGCGACAAAACGGTTGCAGTAAGCTATAACGGCGCATATACGTTGGCTACCCCTACGAAGGTAGGTTATACCTTTGCAGGTTATACGGTAGACGGCGACACGTTTGAAACCAGCGGTACGTATACCCGTATCGGTGACGTTCGTATCGTAGCAAACTGGACGATTAACAAATATACCGTTACGTTTAAAGATTTTGATACGGATGCAGTGATCTCCAAGCAGGAAAACGTAGAACACGGTACGTATGCAACGGCTCCTGCAAACGAAGCAGGCTACGACAAGACGTTGTATAAAGAAGATAAGACGACCGTATTCAATGCAAAGACGGAAGAAATCGTAGACAATACGGTGGTTTACGTTAAGAAAGAAGCAAAGACCTTTACCATCACGGTAAACAACGTGCCTCAGGGCTACGTGAACCCTACGGCGAAGTATCAAGGTGCTTACACGCTTGACACGACGGCGCTTGAAGGTATCACGGGTTGGGATTTCGTTGGTTTCGAAAAAGACGGTCAGCCTTTCGAAGCAACGGGTACTTATACTTGGACGGAAAATATTACCGTAACGGCAAAATGGAACACCATTTACGCGCCCATCTATTTCTATGACGGTACAACGGCGTTGAACTCGCTCAGCATCCTCGACCAGCAGGAAGGCGTTGATCTTTCCAGCGTAAGCTTCCCTGCAGTTCCTGATAAGACGGGTTATGACAAGGCTACCGTTTGGTATACGGATGAAGCTTGCACGCAGGAATTTGTAGCAGAAGGCACTTTGGCTGCGGAAGGCTTGACGCTGTATGCAAAATATACGGCAAAGACCTATAAAATTACGATTTTGAACAACGTAGACAACAGCGAACGCTTTGTAGACGTTAAATATGGTGAAGTACCTGCTTTGGGTGCGCCTGCAAAGACGGGTTATGCGTTTGTTAAGTATACCTATGACAATGCAGATTTCGAGGAGGATGCAGTTTACAGCTATGCATACAACATCACCATCAAGGAAGAATTTAACGAAGTTCCTCAGTACGTTACGTTTGTTTACAACAACGGCGCTGACGACGTAACGGTTAAGGTATTGAACGGTCTTACGGTATCTAAGCCTGCTGATCCCAGCAAGACGGGTTACACGTTTGCAGGTTGGTATGCAAATGAAGCTTGCACGACCGCATACGATTTCAATGCTGCTGTAAAGAGCAACATCGAAGTGTATGCAAAGTGGACGGCAAATACGTACAAGGTAATCTTCTCCGTATGGGATAGCGCAACGAAAACGATGAAGAACGTAGAAGCGACGGCTACCTACGGCCAGCCTTTGACGGATATCCTCCCTGCAAGAGCAAACCGTGAAGCTTATGAAGCAAACGGCTACACCGTAAACGGCGTGGCATTTGACGTAAACGCAGCCTTCGCATACACGGAAACGATCACGATCGTAGAACAGTGGTCCTTGAAGGAAGGCGAAAAGTTGCTTCAATACGCAGGTGCGGAGTTGAACTATTTCCAAGAAAGAGAAACGTATGACGATCCTTGGACGTTTGTATATCTTGCGGGTGAAAGCTATACGTTTGCTGACAATGCAACCTTGGTACTTACCAGTATGGGTGCAGACGCGTATGTAACCGTTAGCGGTAACGTTTTGAAGGTAAAGGCTGTCGGTACGTTCGAATTCACCTTGAACGGCGTTGCAAGAAAGGCAAAAGCGGTTGAATACGTAAAATCGTTCGGCTTGGGCGGAACAAACTATGACAACGCTTGGGGACTTGACGCTTCTGGCGAATACAAGAGATATACGCAGGATAAGCTTACCGAAGCTTTGAGCGACGATGTTTGGAATAAGAGAGTTGCCGTATCGGCAGGCGAAGCGATGAAGGTCGGTAAAGTAAACTTCATCCCCGAAGTTAGCATCAACGGCAGCGTAAAATCGATCAACGCAGCGGACGTTGTGGTTAGCGCAACGTGTGAAGGCAAGGCTTTGGGCGCAGGCGAATACACCGTAAAAGACGGTGCGATCACCTTCGCAGATGCTTTGGTGGGCAAAATCGTTTCCGTAACGGTTACGCCCAAATATGCGGTTGAAGATGATCACGTGGTAACGTACAACGTTTTGGTAAACAACGGTGTTAACGTATACACAAATGCGGAAATGCGTGCAGTATTCGGCGATACCAGTGTAAGCGAAATCAACGTTTTGCGTAATATTAAGGTAGAACTTGCTGATGATCAAGTAAACACCTTCACGGTTGATGGTTGGACGATTAAATCTCCGAAGAACGGTTCGGACGAAAACGGCGGTACGGGCGTTTATGAACGTTGGACTGGTGATTTGAAGATCAACGGTAACTACTTCACGGTAGACGGCAGCGGTATTCCTATCATTGACGGCCGTGACGGGATGAGTCAAGGTTATCCCAGCGGTACAAGAGAACCTAACGACGTTGGTGCAAACGTATTGCAGAACGTACAATTCTCCATCTTCTCGTTCGGTAAGAGAGGACAATTGACGAACCCCAACTATAGCGTATTGACGATGGATAATGTAAATATCATCGGTAACGGTGAAATGAACTCCACGGCGACGGGCGGTTATCAAATCAACGGTAAAGAGATCTTGAAGTACAGTGGCGGCTGTATCGGTATCCAAGTAGGTGGCGGTACGTTGAAGCTGAACAACGTTACTTCTCGTTTCGGTGCGTTTGCAGTGAACGCATATGGCTCGGATCCCATCTTGAAAGAAGGTAGCTCCACGGAATACACGCATATGTGCGTAATCGAAGCGACCGATTGTAACTTCTCCAACAACTGGTCCAACAACATTTACGTATGGGGCTTTGGTGCGGTAACGCTTGACAGCAGTTACGTAGGGGCTGCAAACGGTGCAGCGGTTCACTTCGACGCACTCGGTTCTCCCAACGGAGCAGACTGTGCATTTAACTTGATTAACGATAGCGTGGTAGAAAACTGGGTAGTTGGTAGTGAAGCTTGGTTTGTGGCGTATGACGCAGTAGTTGCAGTTAATGACATTAAGACGAACGTGGAAAATGCTGTAGGCGGTGCAAGTCAAGTTGTATCGACTTTGTCGGGGGCTAGTGTGAACAAAACGGTTACCAAGGGTGAAACCGTCAACTTCGTTATGTTGATGGTTCAACGTGGTAACGAATGGACGACGGACAATAATCCTGATCCTAACGCTTCGATTAAATTGAACTTTAACGCATTTGACGTTAATACCGCAGGTTAT
>JAFUIT010000110.1 GCA_017468345.1 Clostridia bacterium | reverse complement strand
GTGCTATAATAACGCACGAAAGGGAAGGTTTTCGGAAAACACTTCCAGATAAAAAAACCGAGGTACAATCAAATGAAGAACTTTTTTTCGACAAAACGTCTTTGCCGTGCGGGAGTAATTTCTGCCCTGTACGTGGTACTGACATACGTATTTGCGCCCTTTGCTTTCGGACCGTTACAAATCCGACCCGCGGAGGCGCTTTGTATTTTACCCCTCTTTTATGCGGACGCGATCCCCGCGCTGTTTGTCGGGTGCGCGCTGTCCAACCTCATTTCCGCATACAGCGTTTTTGACGTAGTGATCGGTTCTCTCACCACTCTTTTTGCGGCATTTTTGACCTATTTAATAGGCAGGATTTTCAAAAAGCACCCCATACGTATCGCGTTGGGCGGACTTTTTCCCGTTTTATTCAACGCCTTTATGATTCCCGTGATTATCGTGATTATTTTCGGGGAAACGGGCAACTATTCGTCCGTGGTCACGGCATATTTTATGAACGCGCTGAGCATCGGCATTACCGAATGTATTTGGGTATACGCGCTTGGCACGCCACTTTATTATATCGTTTTACGCCTGCGCAAACGCGGCGTCCCGCTGTTTTTATAACGAAAATAACGGTTCGCCATCAAGCTGCAATACTGTTTTCTATACGATAAAAGACGGAGCAAACGCTCCGTCCTTTTTTATACATTTTTTATTATTCTTTGTCTTCGGTGTTGCCGCTGTTTCCAAGGAAAATACCAAAGAAATCGCCCGAAGATTTCAGGCTTGTGCCGCCCGTAGTACCGCTACCCGACGGTTTCCTATCGCGGTTGAACGGTTTCTTACCAAAGCCGCCTTTGCCGCCTCTGCGGTCGTTTCTACCGCCGAAACCACGGTCGCGGTCACGACCTCTGCCGCCACGGTTGCCATAACCGCCTCTGCCGTGACGATCTCTTTCCGTTCTCGCGGGGATCGCAGGCGCGTCGGGATCTTCTAAGTTGTTGGGAACGATCACGATATAGCGGTTCGGTTCTTTTCCTTCGCTCTCCGTTTTCACGTCTTCCTTTTCGGATAACGCCGCGTGAATAATTCTTCTTTCATACGGATTCATAGGTTCAAGCTGGATTTTCTTACCCAAGCGGATTGCCTTTGCCGCAAGATTTTCCGCCAACTTATTCAATGTTGCTTCACGGTTTTCGCGGTAGTTTTCACAATCGACCACTACGCGCTTATAATCGTCTCTGCCCGTATTTGCAACCGCACCCGCCAACGTTTGGATCGCGTCGAGCATTACGCCGTGTTTACCGATAATCGCCGTCGTGTTCGCCGCCTTCACGTTGATTTCAACTTTCTCAGCTTCAGAAACAAGCTCCGTACAAGCGGTAATTTTCAAGAGTTTAAACAACCCTTCCAAAAACACCACCGTTCTTTCGCCATCCGTTGCGTTTTCGGGTGCTGCTTCGATAACGGGTGCCGCCGTTTCTTCTTTTTCTTCAGCGCAAGCCACGTTATCAACGTCCGCTTTTGCCGCAATTTCAACGCGCGCTTTTATCGCGCCAAACAGCTTTTTCTTCCCTTCTTCCAAAACACGAATATCCGCATTCTCTCTCGTAAGCCCGAGCTCACTCAGCCCTTTTTCAACGGCGTCGTCTACCGTCTTGCCCGTAAATTCCTTATAAATCATTATATTGCTCCCCGTCCCGCGCGTACTCGTCGTCGGGACTACAAATTGCTTTTATTTCTTTTTATTCTCTTTTTTGTTTTCCGCTGCGTCGTTTTTATTTCTGTTAATCGCAGCCGCTCTGCCAGACAACACCTTATTGCCCTTGCCCGTACCCGCAGCTTTCGCCGCCTTTCTTTCCGCAGATATATCTACCAGCTTGTTGATTACAAGCATAGAGAAGAGCGAGAACAGGTTGCTCACAACCAGGTAAATCGAGAACGCGGAACTGTACATAAACGAGAAGATTGCAAACATACCCGTCATGATGATCATCATCATTTTTTGCTGCCCGCCGCTCTGCCCGTCTACGGACGAATATTTATTCTGTTCCTTTTGCGCGCGCATCGAAACAAACTGCTGCAACAAAATCGTACCGATCGAAAGAACGATCAGGATAAAGTAACCGTTCGGCTCGCTCTTTTGTGCGCCGAGTTTGCCCGTTACGTTGTTATAGCCGTCTTCAGTGTAGGCGGAGATGGTCAAAATCGTTTTATCCCCTTCCTTACACGAACAGGATTTTCTCGTAATAATTTCCTGGCTGAAATCGCCGTAAGCCAATACAGGATGTTTATAGCTTGCGTCCACAGCCCATACGTTTTTAATCCAGAAGAATTGCGTATTCTTTTTTACTTTTCCATTGTATACGCTTACCACGTCGTCTTGCGCGGGCTCAATAAAAATCTGCGCAATTGCCGCCTGCTGCGTCTTTTGCAACAGTTCTTCTTCCGTCAAAGTCGTGCCTGCCGTGGTCGCGTCCGCCGCAATTTTTTCTTTAATGCCCGCAATCGTGTCGCCGTATTCGACAGAAGTAGAAATCTTATCCC